>DATKGX010000001.1:0-2753 GCA_035510555.1 Patescibacteria group bacterium
TATGAAGAAAAACTTTTCCAAATACAACCAAATAGAGGCAGATTTGATGGTAAAGGAATAAGCATTAAATGGGAGCCAACTCTTCCACCTCAGTCTAGAAAATAGATTCTAACGTCGTCTATTCCGCGTAGCTGGATTTTAATCAAAATAAAGTTCGGGGTTGGCCGAAACTTTTTTCCAGGCAGTCGCTTCATTATTGAAAAAGGCGGCGGCGGCAATCATCGCGGCATTGTCGGTACAGAGCTTTTTGTCAGGAACAAAAAGGTTGACTTCTAACTTCTGACTTCTAACTTCTGACTCAAACTTTTTTCTCAGAGTTTGGTTAGAAGCAACACCGCCACCCAGAAGAATTGATTTGGCATTAAACTGGTTGGCCGCTTGAAAAGTTTTCTTAAGCAAGATGTCAAAAACCGCTTCCTGGAGCGAGAAACAAATGTTTGAAATTCTCTCACTGTTCAGTGGCTCATCTTTTTGAGTTTCCCGAAGTACGGCTGTTTTTAAGCCGCTAAAACTAAAGTCATAATCATCAGAGTCAATCAATGGTCTTGGAAAATGATAAATATCTTTTTCAACAGCTTTTGCCAATTGTTCAATTTGCGGTCCGGCCGGATAAGGGAGGTTCAAAAGCCGGCCTGTTTTATCAAAAGCTTCGCCGGCGGCGTCATCGCGGGTTCCGCCGAGCCATTTGATATCTCTGTGGTTTTTCATCAAAACCAAATCGGTATGTCCACCGGAAACAACCAATGCGACTACCGGAAATTCCGGCATCGCAGAATTATGAATTATGAATTTTGAATTATGAATTTCGCTAATGAAGTTAGCATAGATGTGTCCAAATAAATGATTAACCGGAATAAGCGGTTTGTGCCAGACATAAGCAAAGGTTCTGGCGGTTTCAACGCCAACTAAAAGTGAACCGATTAGTCCCGGGCCGACAGTAACGGCAATGGCATCAATTTCTTCTTGGGGATTTCTGAAGACTTTCATGGCTTCTTCAATCACCGGAATAATAAACTTTACCTGTTCGCGGGCAGCTACCTCGGGAATTATCCCACCGGTCTGAGCATGTAAAGAAAGGGAAGAGGCGATAACATTTGATAATAGTTCAACTTTTTTATTGCCATCAATGACCTTAATTACTGCGGCCGCAGTTTCGTCGCAGCTGGTTTCAATGCCTAAAATTATCATAAATTTAGCTTAACGGTGTTCCCTATTTCTATGTTATATTTTTTGGAAAGTCCCGAGTTTATCTCAAGCACTTTATCGGCCCTGGTTTTAGTTGCATAAACGGGAAGATTATCATTTGGAGAAACCGGAACATTTTCAAAAACATCCACGACTTTATTGCCGCTGATAAAAATTATGTCGATGGGAAAGTGCATATCTTTCATCCAAAAAGAATAGTAGCCAGGTTTGCTAAAAAGAAAAAGCATTCCTTGATTTACGTCAATTTGTTTATATTTCGCCAGTCCGACTGCCTGTTCTTCGGAAGTCTGCGCCAGATACAAAGAAAAAACATGGTTGTTAATTGCGGCGCTGGGGGTCTTGGGCAAAACATAATTTAACGTCAAAAAAGCAATTATCAAAATAATTAAAATTGTTAAGACAAGAATGAGGAGTTTCATAATTTATTTTCGTTAAGAATTATCTGCGCAATTTTGGTGGTGGATTTTTCCGGAATATTTCCAATGACCTCTATCAACTGCGCGCCAATTTGCTTTGCCTGACGTTTGCTATGTTCTAACGCGCTACTTCCTTTGGTGATGGCGATAATGGACGGATTCAATCGTAAAATTAATTTATCGTAGTCGCCGTTTTCTTTAAGAAATGGAATCTTAATTACATAATCAACAAAACGTATTCCTGCTAAAACTTGAGCTCTTTCGTCTTGGTTATGGATGGGCCTTTTATCTCCTTTTATGCGGTGAACGTTTTCATCACTTTCTAAAAGTACAAATAAAATATCGCCCGTCTTTTTTGCAGCTTCTAAAAATTTAATGTGGCCTAAATGAATCACATCAAAACACCCACCGGTCAGAATTAACACTTTCTGTTCTCTTCGGAGCTTTTTGCTTAATTTTATAGCTTGTTCGACACTGATAATTCGTCTCATAAATTTCTAGTTCTTGTCGTGCTTAGGTCGGAATATAATTTTCTTGTTCCGCAGCTCGCGACAGTTTATTTCTAGTTCAAGCCTCTATTTGCTAACAAGCGCTATTCATTATCAGGCTAATTTATATTAAGCTCGAAATGCGAACTGCGAAAATTTCATTCCTCCCCGCACTTATTCAATTCCTTAATCCTTAATCATTTATTATTGCTTTGTTCCCCTTAAATAAATTGCCTGCCACGGTTGAAAGTTGGAAACAAATTTATCGTAAAGTATCACTTTTCCATCTTTCGTTACAGTGCGGGTAAAATAAACGTCAGCGCCCGAAGCGGCAAAATCTGTTTGCTGAACTACTCCAATTGATAAAGTTGGATCATCTTGGTAAAGGTCTGGTGGCGGCGGAGTTTGATTGGTTACAACCGGCGTAGTCATAGAAACCTCCCGACCATCTTTAGTTCCGTAAAGGCTAAAATTCAAAGATAAATTATTCAAATCGACCGTACTCTGGATTAAAATCCAATTCCCCGTATCATTCTTAAATTTTAAATCAACTGTTGGCGAATAAACCGTCGCGTCAATTCCCGGAGGAGAATCCTGTTCGTAATAGCCGACCCGGTAAGCATGCGCGTGTCTTTCAATTACC
>DATKGX010000002.1:0-14834 GCA_035510555.1 Patescibacteria group bacterium
CTTCTTTTACCAATTGCCAAGAAAAGCGAAATCGAGATGGTCGTTAACAAAAGCCAAACCGAAATATGAAATCCACTGGCAAATTCTCCCGCATAAACCCGCAAAATATACCCGGCGGCAATTATGAGAATATCGACAACCGCCACACTTTTTAAAAATGAGGAATATAAAAATTGCATCCCAAGATAAACTAAGACCAGCAGGAAAAACGCGGGAGTAATAAGCGTTGCGGCGGAAAGAGAGATTCCCAGTAAAAACGCCGCAATGATTGTGGCCAGAAGAATTGGGATATCACCGTGGGCGATCGGTCTAAACCTTTTAAACGGATGCAGTCTGTCTTTTTTAACGTCAAAAATGTCGTTGATAATGTAAGTGGCTGACGCTAACCCGCAGAAGACAAAAAAACCTAAAATTACTTTAGATAAAACAGGCGGATCAAACAGTTCTCCTGTAAAAGTTATCGCGGCGAAAATGGCCAAGTTTTTAATCCATTGTCTTGGCCTTAAGAGCCTGAGTATGTTATATGCTAGTTTTATCATCGGCGCGTCTTAACAAAAATTGTAAAAAAAGTATAGCACCTCCGGCTAAAATTACCAGCATGATAATTGCAAATAATTTCCCTTTGCTGGACAAAACCAGGGAAAGTGCCCCTAGTATTGCAGAAATAGTCCAATAAAACAACGCAATCCGTCTTTGCCCAAACCCTAAGCTTAATAGCAAATGATGGAGGTGTTTTTTATCGTGCCAAAATGGAGATTTTCCCGATAGAATTCTTCTGGCGATGGTAACTAAACCATCGGTCATCGGCACTCCCATCACCAAAATTGCCGTAGCCAGTTTTGCGCCGGAAAGAATTGAAGCCACAGCCAATATTAGATAAATGGCGGTGGCTCCATAACCGGGGAAAATTTTTGCCGGATAAAAATTAAAAACCAAAAAGCCCAAAGATGAACCGGCGACAATAAATGATAATGTCGCTGCTGTAGCGCTAGTCTGATCTAAGTGAGAAAAACGAAGACTTAAAACGCCGATTACAATTGCCGAGATTGCCACAATTCCCGGCATTTGGCCGTCAACGCCTTTGCTCCAATTCAACATGTTCATTACCCAAACAATCCAAAGGATAGCAATCAAATCACCTAAGAAGCTAATCACAGTTCCAGCCAGAAAAGGAATCTGTAAATGGCTGAAGTTCAAAATTCCTCCTAAGGGATTGGTAATAAACGGAATGTTGGCGCCCATAAAAACCACAAAGACAGCGCATAAGATGTTAATCGCAAATCTTAAATAAGGAGAAAGATCATATTTGTCATCGATAACGCCAATTACAAGCGAAAAGAAAGCTGCAATTAGCGTTGCGACAATCACTTTTGCCATTGGTAAAAAAAAGATACTTGCCGCAAGTACGCCAATAAATAGTGGAATTCCACCACCTCTGGGAATTGGTTTTTTGTGAATTATGGCGGGATGCTGATGTTTTTTAGGATCATCAACGATGTTCAGTTTCTTAAGGACAACAAGACTTAAAGGCGTAGCGATAAGTGTTACCAGAAAAGAAAATAGCAAAGGGAAAATTGTAATATTTAAATTAGGCATTTAGGTTATTTGCATTATAATCTTAATTACAAAGAGAAAATTCATAAATGCTAAAATTAGCGTGACAGCGGCCACAATTCTGGCAATTAAGGGGCTTTTGCTGTAAACGATTGAAGTGAAAATAATATTGAAAAGAAAAACAAAACCGAAAATAATTGTCGGGATAAAAATTCCCAAAGTTGAGGTAAGCCGGTCGTTTCCCCATGGAAGTTGATTAAAAATTGGAATAAACGGAGGAAGACTTAAGTAATTAACTAAGATATACAAAACGGTAACAAGCATTAATAAAAAGCTGATAAAAAACCCGCGTAGTGCTAACTTATCGGAAACGATATTATTAATAAAGTTTTTCATAAATATCTACTCCCTCAATATTTATCTTGCGGTCATATCCGGCAAGAGAAAAAGGATAGGCAGCAACATTTGGCATCACTATGATAAATTTAGGCTTATTAATTTCTAGTCCGGTTTTAGTATTGCTTAACCCATCTTTATAACTGGTAATATGATACGCGGCCGCATATTTTCCCGGAGGAAGCTTATTGGTCATTTTATAAACTTGGGCATTATTCCCCCAAAGAAATAGGTTATCGGAAGTTTTGGCATAGAGATTAATAAAGTTAGCGATTTCATAATCGCGTGGGGTACTCCCGTCAAAGAATCCTTCATACGCCATAACACTCTTTTGTCCTAGCATAAAAGCAGCAAAATTTTGATAGTAGAAAATAGTTTTGGTATAAAAATTAAAGCTCAAAAGAACGGCAATAAAAGTGGAAAGCATTAAAACGCCCGCCAGTTTCGAGAAGTTTCTATTCAAGATAAAAAGTCCTATGGTTAGGCAAAGAGCGGGGAGTAGAACTAAAACATAATGCGTATAAGGCCTTTGCGAAAAGTAAGCGTTAAAAACTGAAAATCCCAGCCATAGGGAAATAAAGGCAAAAGAAAGCCCGTAAGCTTTTCTTTTCCAGAAGATAAATAAAGAGAAACTGCCTAAAAGTAGTAATTTAAAAATCAGAAAACCTTGAGGAATAATCAATTTATTACCGGAGCCGACATAGCCAACGTTGGAGAATAAAGTGGCGGTTAAAAATTCTTTAAACGCATGAGTAAAGATAAAGTAAATGGCTGTTAATATGATGGGCATCAATAACCCGATTATAAATGGGGCTAGATTTTTAATTTCTGTTACCAGATTCTCAATCTTAAAAATATCAAGGATTTTTTTGGAATAATTGGCAAAGAATAAAAAGCCGGCAAAAGCGGCAAAATCAAAAACAGCCACAATTTTAAACAGAAAAGACAGCCCTAAAACCAGACCGGCAGAAATCAAGATTATAGATTTATGATTTCTGATTTCAGAATTGGTATCCAAAGATTTCAGAATTAAATAACCGGCGGAAATATTCAATAATAACATGAAGTTTTCCGCGTTGGCGATATTACCTTCAATTAGGGGAAGACCGAAAAGAATGGCGAATATAAGCGTTGCAATGTAACTTGCTTTAGCATTCTCAAGCAATCTTTTGCAAAGATAGAAAAATACGATAACCGATAACAGCCCGAAAATTAAAGACAACAGTCTTATCATAAATTGATCCGAATCAACAAAACTGTAAAGAAGGTAGAGAAGCGGCGGTTTGTTGTCAAAAATGTCGCGGTACAAAAGCCTACCTGCTCTGATTGCAATTCCCAATGTTTGATAAATTCCCTCGTCGCCGTACCAGTCAGGTTCAAATAATGACGGGAATCTTAATAAAAAGAAGACTAAAGAAGCCACAATTAAAAACCATATTTCTCGGCTCCTTTCCAATTTTGCCAAAATCTTCATATTAAAGTTTTTCGGTCACTTTATATTCTAACCTTTTACCAAGCATTAGTTGAGTATGTGAAATTAAAGCCGGTAGCGCAGAAAGGAAAAACCCTACCAGTGGAAGGAGCAGAAACTCTAAAGGAAACAACAGTTGTCGGGCTTTTGAGTGTTTCGTAGTATGTTTTGGCCTTTGTCGATAGTCGATAATAAACATCATTGCAGTTGCAACTAGGCAAAGGGTTAAAATAAATCCCGCCAGTTTTGGTAAATTATAGCCAAGTGTAGTTCTGGAAAAGACCGGATTAACAAAGGGCATAATATTGGCAGCTATAGTGATTATGAACCAGTTAACCGGCCAGAGGAAGTGGTCAAGCAAAACATTAAAAAGCATCATGGTTTTTCTGACAAATGGAACTCCGGGGACCGTAAACCACCACTTTATAAATAGTGCGTCATCGGATGCGCCCCAACTCCAACGTCTTTCCTGTTGGTATTTATTCTTTAAGGATTTTATATAAGAAGAAGAAAGGGGAGCGTCCATAGATGTTTTTAGAAATATCGGTTCCATGTAAATTTGTCCTTGTTTTCTGAAAAAGGCTTTAAAGAAAATCCGGTAATCTTCCGGAATAACATCGGTATCCCAATAGCCAATTTCATGCAAGAGTTTAAATGATAAAGAATAGGTTGAGTTGGAGACTAGTCTATCTTTTTGTACCAAAAGGCCTGTTCGCCAAAGGCTGCCAAAAAAGGAAATTATGCGAATTGCCGCCGGGACGTTCCAGAAATTGTTGTAATTAACATTGGCGGATTGCCAGAATTTAGCATATTTATTAGCGTCTTTTAGAAAACTGGCAGCCAGGTAAGCAAAATATTGGGGGTCGAAGATAGAGTCGGCATCAACGGAAGAAATAGTCGCATAATCCATGTCAACAATACCTGTTTTAATCAACTGTTTGTAGGCCAATTTACCTCCAAAAGCCTCATTTGAAGATTTACCTTTCACTTCGCCTTCAATATCCGGATGGAAACTAGCAAACATTGCCCCGAATTTTTTACTAAACTCCGCGATTAATTTTTCCGCCCGCTCATTTGCTTCTGTTTCTCTTTTTTCCATGGCCAAAACGACGTAGATTTTTTTACTGGGGAAAGTTTGATTGCTTAAACTTTCCAGTGTTTTCCTTAATTTTTCCAGATTTTCCTTATAGTTAGGAATAATAACAACATGGGACATCTTTTCAAAATTTTCAAGCGGTTTGGCTAACTTCAGCCAATCCTGTTTTTCCGCTTCTTTAATTTTTCTGGAAGCAATAAAGGCGGTAATTGCTAAGGAAAAAGATTTATAAAACCAATAAACATCAAAAAATAAGATGAAATAAGCAACCGCCAGAGGGATTAAGAAGGATCCCCAGACAGGAAACAAAATCAAAAACCAGGAAACAAAACCTGGCAATATCTCAAGTGTTCGCCTGGTTTTTATTGGATAGCGGGTGAAAACGGTATTAAAAAAACTTGTCATAATCTAAAAACTCTTTTGGCATTATCGGATGTAGTTTTATTAACTACATCAAAAGAAGTGTTTTTAATTTTTGCTATGGAATTACCCACAATTATAACATAGCTAGGTTCGTTTCGGCTACCACGGTAGGGAATTGGGGGCAAATATGGAGCATCGGTTTCGGTAATAATCCTTTCCAGTGGTGTTTTTGCGACCAGATCAGACAAAGCAGTATCTTCTCCCGGAGCTAATCCTTTATAGGTTATATTGCCGTCAAAACCAACATAAAAACCCATCGCCAAAACCTTTTCTAGATAATCCATATTCCCGGCAAAACAATGAAACATTCCCGGAATTTCCAAAAGTTCACTTTCATAATTTTTAATAATCTCCAGGATGTCCTTTCCTGCATGCCGTCCATGAATTTGTAGGGGAAGTTTATTGGTAATCGAAATTTCAATTTGTCTTGAAAAAATTTCCCGCTGTAGTTTTGGGTCGGTAATGCCATTTGATTTATAACTGTAATAATCCATCCCAACTTCGCCAATGCCAACCACTTTTGGCATTTTTGCCAAAGCCTCAATTTGCTTTTCCCAACCCTTTGTAACTTTATCGGCGTGGTGCGGATGAATTCCAACAATTGCATAAAGATTTTTATATTTTTGCGCCAGCTCGACGGCTTTCTGACTTGACTCAATGGAAGTGCCGGTATTAATTATAATTTCAACGCCCGCATCAAGCGCCCTTTTTATTGCGGCGTCATAATCTTTGTCAAAGGCCTGAAAATTTAAATGACAATGCGCGTCAACCATAAACCTATTATACAAGGATTTTGTATAATAGGTTTAAATGAAACGTGTATTCAGCAAGGAGATTTGGATCGCGCTATTTATCTGCCTTATTTTTACTGCAGTTTACTTGACACTTTCATTAGTTAGGCATAATCATTTTTTATCTGGTTACGATCTAGCTTTTGTCAACCAGTTCGTTTATGGATATTCACATTTTAAAATTCCTATTTCAACGGTTGGTGCATACGCTTTTACGCCTTCTTTTTATGATCACATAGAATTTATCTATGTATTTTTATCCCCTTTCTATTGGATATTTTCTGATGCAAGAACTTTAATAATTCTCCAAGCTATTTTTGTAGGAATTTCGGGGATTCCGATATTTTTACTTGCAAGAGGGCATAAGATAAATAGTATTTTATCATTTGCTCTTTTAATTTCTTATTTGTCTTTTTACGGGATACAAAATGCAATATGGTATGACGTTCATAGTCTTGTTTTCGCTGCTGTATTTCTCGCTTTTTTTGTCTATTTTCTCGATGCAGGCAAGAAATGGTTAACAATTTTATTTTTCGTTTTAGCAATTACATGTAAAGAAGATATTGCTTTTTTAACGACATTAATTTTAACTGCGCACTTCTTTAGAGCAAGAAGAAAACTAGATCTAGCATTGATTTTCATTTCTGTTATATATTTATTTGCGCTATTTAATATTTTTTATCCTCACTTTACTCCAGGTTATAGATTTGGAGAGAAGGGCGGAGTTCTCGTAAATATTAACCCTAATAATTTTATAAATACAATTCAAAAAAGAGAAGTAATTGTATATAGTTTGGGTTGGTTTGGATTCCTGCCATTATTATTCCCCGTATATTTAATACCCTTTTTTGGAGATCTTTTTCATTACTTCGTATTAGGGATAGGTGTCAATACGGCTCAGGATTTTTTCTATCATTACCGAGTTACCCTGGCTATATTTTTAATCTGGCCGACTATTCTTGGAATTGAAAAATTTAAAAAACTAAATAATAAATACTTAGCTTTTTATATATTATTCTGGGCAGCATTATTTACTTATATTCTTCATACCCCTTTTACTTATCTGACAAAGCAATGGTTCTGGGTAGAAAGTCCGTCCGTAAAAAATATTAATAAGATGTTATCCTATCTTCCTGCAAATGCGTCTGTTGTTTCACAAAATAACATAACGCCTCATATCTCAAACCGAGACAATGACTTCACTTTATTTGCAGATGTTAAAGGTTTTAAAGATAATTCTCCTTGCGGAAAGCCCCAATGCGCATGGTTTAAGTGGGCTGGAAATCCACAGTATCTCGTGGTCGACACTTCATCGGAATGGAATATTCTTCAGCTCTTAGCCAATAGACCTGATTTTATTAAAGCGTTAAATAATATGGAAAAAACAGGAACAATAAAGAAGTATAAACAAATTGGAAGTGCCATTATGTATACGGTAGAGAAAAGACCCTTCCCCTAAATGAAGAGAAATTATTGACCTGAGGATTGCATCGCATTAAGGCAAGCCGTCCTTGCCGGTCCGGCAGGAATTTGGTCGCAAGGAGAAGTTCCAGCTCCTACTCCGGTTGAAGGTGCAGTTGTTACTGCTGGTTGAAATTGTTTTAAAAGTTCTGACATATCCTGGAATTTAATGTTGGTTGGAACCGTAAATTTGGAATTATCCGGCAACCAAGGTGAACATTTCATATCAACTTTCTGATTAACATTAAAACTCTGACTAATAGCTGAATTCTGTGCCATATTTTTGGCGCTGGCAAGATTTATTTTTATGCCTGTTGGCATAGCCGCGGACCAGATATACATAAAAGTTCCGTCTGAAACCATATGTCCTGAAGTTTGCTTTCCATCAGCATCTTTTGTTGTAAAATCTCCGGCAAATTTTTTATCAGAAACAAAAATTGAACCGGTGCCTTTATTGTCAGGATAAGTAATCGCGCAATTAACATTTTTCCCACCGGAAATAAGGCTTAGGATAGAATCTGAGGTGGGATTAGCAGCAGGCTTTGCGCTTTGTGTATTTACAGATTGAGTTTGAGTAGGAGCTTTAGAAGATTTTAGAAAGAAAACTCCGCCGACGGCTACGATCAGAAGTAAAATAACAGCAGCGATGATGATTCCAATATTTTTCATTAAAGTGAGTATAGGACGATTTTTTGTGAGTGTCAACAGTTATTTTTCCCAAGAGAATTCGGGGCGGCCAAAATGCCCGTAAGTGGAAGTTGCAAGGTAAATCGGCTTTTGCAAATCGAGGGCTTCAATAATTCCGGCAACGGAAGTATCTAGAATTTCCGTCATAAATTTCTTAATTAATTCAACTGGTGCTTTTTCTGTCCCAAAAGTTTCAATGTCAAGCATCACCGGTTTCTTGGCGCCGATAAAATAGGCCAGCCGAACTTCGGCTTTGTCGGCTAGTTTTTCCTTAACAACATGCTTTGCCAAGTATCTTGTGGCATAAGCGCCGCTTCGGTCAACTTTAGTCGGGTCTTTGCCGGAAAACGCCCCGCCGCCGACTCTGGCATAGCCGCCATAAGTATCAACAATAATTTTCCGCCCCGTCAGTCCGGCATCGCTAGCGGGTCCGGGCATATGCCAAACTCCGGTGCCGTTAACAATCAAATCCTTCTCATTTATTTTAAAACCAAATTCGTCTAAAACTTTTTTGACCACTTCTTTGTAGAGCGCTTTTTTAACCTGTGGCAATGTCTTTTTTTCATCGTGGGGAACGGCAATCACCACTTGTAAAACTTTATAAGGCAGACCGTTTTTATACTGAATAGTTACTTGGGTTTTCCCGTCGGGGCGAAGGAATGGCAGAGTAATTTTTTTGACTTGGTCTAGTTTTTGCGCCAGCCGGTGCGCAATGGTAATCGGAAGCGGCATTAAATTTTTTGTTTCCCGGCAGGCAAAACCAAACATCATTCCCTGGTCGCCGGCGCCTTTGACTTTTACGCCTTTGGAAATTTCAGGCGATTGTTCATGAATGTCAACGTCAATAGGAGATGAATTTGTAAAGCCAAACAGAGGATTTGTGTAACCCAAGTCTTTAATTCTCTTTCTGGCGACTTTTTCGTAGTCAACATTGGCCGTAGTAGTTACTTCTCCGACAATTGTAACTTTATTAAAAGCAACTAAAGTTTCAACTGCCACTCTGCCGGTCGGGTCTTGGCGTAACACCTCATCCAAAATCGCATCGCTAATCGAGTCGCAAATTTTGTCCGGATGTCCGGCGCAGACCGATTCGGATGTAAAAATAAAATCGTTCATAATACAGCAAAGCCTCTCATCAAGAGAGGCTTTGATTTTGTCGCCTAGGCGACCTCATCTTCCTCTTAGGAGTTGGCACCGTTTATCTTTCGGTTGCCGTCTAGTTTTCACTAGCTCTCTTGATGACTGGTCTATTAAACAGGAAATAAGTTTTCTTGTCAAGCGATTCTTGGGATTGGGGTTGGAGGATATTTTCTGTCTAGTTCTTTTTCATCTCTTCGTAATACACCACGAAATATTGTAATCCATGATCCTTTAGGAATAATTGTTACAATATCGTCAAATCTTGGATCGAACTCGAGCGCTTTGGTTACAGCATCTTGCGCTGACTGCTCGGATTCTTCTCGGTCAATATTTCGGTATTCTTCCACAAAACTCAAAAGATTTTTTCTTGAGATATATTCTTCTAAATATTTTCCTGGATTAGCTGTAATTATACTTGCGATATAGTTTAACTCATAAACCGCATGTCCCACTTCATGTATAAGTGTACGTTTGACTTGTCTTTGCGCAGAAGTAGTAAATAATTTTTCTGCAAATACAATTTTTCTTTCAACGGGAGTTTTTTTCTTTTTTAAATATGAGGGAAGTTCTTTAGTTACTAAGCCCGCAAAAGGTGTTATTGGCGGTTTTCCATTAAGAATTGCGGCGGCATTAAGACAATTGTTTTGATAATGGGCAAGCCCAGCATTGTCTAGGCAAAGATGTATTTCTCGATGAAGGGGACGGTAGAATCCTCTAAGTTTTTCTCTGTTGGGCGGAGATTTGCGTTGAATGTGTAAAGAGTAGCTTTTTGCAAAAGTAGGGGGGACATTAAAAGCAATTAATAAATCAAGAAATTTTTGTGGATTAACAGTTACATTATAAGTACAATTTTCAGCACGAATCGCATCTTCAATTTCAACTCTGGGAAGAGATGCTATCGTTCTATCGAGCCTTGGTGTTGTTGGCGGACCTTCTGTCATAAGAGCGTATTTTACAGTAACTACAGGATATTATCAAGTGATTCTTGGGAAAAGGGGAGTGGAAGATTTAATTTCCGCGGTTGTAAATTGCGCTTTTATTTTTGCGGCAGTTTCCGGTAAAAACGGTTCCAAAAGTTCTCCGATTTCTTCGATTTCGTCAACCGCGTGTTCCAAAATGGCGTTGATTGGATGCTTTAAGTTTCCCGCCGGAGTTTTTAACAGTTCCCAGGGTTTTTCTTCATTAATGTATCTATCAACTTTAGTAATTTTTTCCCAAACCAAACTCAAAGCTTCGTTAAAGCGATACTCGCTCAGTAGCTTTTGATACTCTTCAAAATCAGTAATTACATGGTGATTATTTTCCGAAGGGCTTTGTTTAAAATTGGCAGTTTCGCAAAGTTTGGCCACTCTGGAAATTAAATTCCCCAAGCCGTTAGCCAGGTCGGAATTATATGCTTGAATTAATTTTTCTTCGGAAATGTCGCTATCTTCCGTTACTACTGTATAGCGCAAAAGATAATATCTGACTGCATCCGCTCCATATTTTTTAACCCAATCGGTGGGCCGAATAATATTACCTAAAGATTTGCTGATTTTTTGTCCATTTAAATTTAGGAAGCCATTAACAAGAATTGTTTTAGGAAGTTCAATTCCTGCGGATTTTAGCATCGCCGGCCACAAAAGCGCATGCCACCTAAGATTATCTTTGCCCAAAATGTGAACATCTGCCGGCCAGAACTTTTTGAATAACTGTTTATCCTCTAAAAATCCAACACCGGTAATATAGTTTATTAAAGCGTCAAACCAAACATAGAGAACTTGTTTGTGGTCGTTTGGAACCGGAATTCCCCAAGTAAAATTAGTTCTTGAAACAGGAATATCTTTTATATCTTTTGCAAACTCTAACATTTCGTTGGCCCGATGTTTTGGAAAAATAAAGTCGGGATGAGTTTTTATATGGTCGATTAAAAAATCTTTATATTTAGACCATTTAAAGAAATAATTTTCTTCCGTTACTTTTTTAATCTCTAAATTTGTATGGAAAGAACAGTGGCCATCGACTAAATCATTTTCCGTATAGTACGCTTCGCAGCCTTCGCAATACAGTCCCGTATATTCATCTAAATAAATGTCGCCATTCTTATTAACTCTGTTCCAAATTTCCTGCGCGACTTTTGTATGGTCAGGGTCCGTGGTTCTAATAAATCTGTCATAGGAAATTTCTAGAGAATCCTGTTGTTCCCGGTCGGATTTTGCGATTTTATCAACAAACTCTTTGGTTGAAACTTTTGCTTCCTTGGCAGCTTTTTCTGCCTTTTGTCCGTATTCGTCGGTTCCCGTTAAGAAGAAAACATTTTCTTTGCCAAGTTGAATCCGATAATAGCGGGCTAACACATCGGCGGCGATTTTTTGAAAAGCATGACCGATATGAATAGTATCGTTTACGTAGTCAATGGCGGTGGTAATATAAAATTTACTCATAGCCTCAGAATTATAGCAGAATTACTTCCGTTTGACGAAAAATAATTCGATTCCGGCAAAAAGTATCAGTAGCAAAATCGCGAAGAATGGAGAAGTAAGCCCGTTCAACCGCAAAAGTAAATAAGAAATTACTAAAAGTCCCAATAAAAATCCCCGGCGGGAATTGTTCAAAATAAAAGTTGTCAGAGAAAAAAGCAAAAGAAAAGAAAGCAGTAAGAATATAGGCAAAATGGGGAATGGCGTATGGCTTATGGAAAATTGGTCGTTTGGCGAAAAGTTAAAAATAAGATAACCAAGCGTAGCTATAAGCAATAAGCTAATAGCTATTAGCCAGATTGGTCTTTGCTTCCTGTGCATAGTTCAAGTTTAGCACAAAGAGAATGAGCCTTCGTTTAGCCGGGCAGAATATCTTATAGTTGATTTTGAAATTGTAGTATGTTATTATTCAAGCAATAATGAAAAAAGAAGCTGGTAGACCAGATATAGATGAATTAAATGCTGCATTAACAGTGTCAAAAAGTGAAACAGACTCTGTTGCATTTTTTGTAAGACCAACGCGGTTTGGCGATCAATCTTTAGTAGCTCGCAATAAGGAAGGAGAGTTTGAAATTGGTTTAATATGGAACTGGAAAAGAACAGACGTTGTTAAAATAACCGTAACCCCTTCATCGGGAGTTGTTACAGGAGTAGAGATTTTCGAGCCAGTTGGAACTGAATTGGGGGATCCATTTGTTTTATGGAGTTCCTCTCCCAATCTTTCCGGCGCACCGCATTTAATAGTTAGAGTTCCTTTGGAAAAACCGCAGGCTGCTTCGGCACAGAAATCTTAATCTTTAATCATAAAACAACCCTTTGATACATTACTGTGCTTTTCTTCGACTTTGCTCAGGATTATAACGCGCCCAGTATCGCGGTTCAAAAAATGACCCTTGACAAGGTTTGGCAGTCGTGTTATATTACTGCTAACTCAAAAATTTATGCATGATTTAACAGCCAGACAAGTTGAAATTCTAAAAAGCTTAATTGAAGAGTACATTGAAACCGCTGAACCAGTTGGTTCGGAAACGCTTGAGAAAAAACACAACTTAAGCGCCAGTCCAGCCACCATTCGAAATGAAATGGTTCGCCTGACAGACTTAGGTTATTTGAAAAAACCGCACGTTTCGGCCGGCAGAATTCCAACTCCAACGGGAATGAAGTTCTACGTTAAACAGTTAATGAAGGAAAAAGAGCTGTCAACGGCAGACGAAGTTTCCCTAAAGGAAAAAGTTTGGGATTTGCGGGAGAAAGAAAGAGAATTCTTAAAGGAAATGACTAGGGCGCTAGCTGATAGAACTAAAGCTTTGGCAATTGCCACAACTAATGAAGGAGATTTATTAGTTTCAGGTTACGCTAACATTTTAGACATGCCGGAGTTTTTCGATATCGATTTAACCAGAAATTTATTATCGGTAATTGAAGAAGCTGGATATGTAGAAGGATTGTGTTCTGGGCAAATAGATGATGATGAGATTCATATTCTTTTGGGTGAAGAATTGGGGCCAAAATTAATCGGTCCATATGGATTTGTTTATACTAAGTTTCATACACCAATGGAATTAACCGGTGAGATCGGAGTTTTAGGACCGTCAAGATTAAATTACACTTTTGTGGTTCCGACGGTACGATATTTTGGGGATTTAATTGGCGAAGTCGCCAAAGGTTGGTAATTAAAATAAAAATGACTAAGAAAAATGAAAAACCAATTGAAGAAAAAGTTGAACCAGAGGAAAATACAGAACTTTCGAACCTTGAAAATCAGTTAAAAAGAGCGCTCGCTGACTATCAAAATTTGGAAAAAAGGATAGCGAGCGAAAAATCCAGTTGGATTTTGGCATCAAACAAGAATTTGCTTTTAAGACTTTTACCAGGCCTTGATAGTTTACTCTTAGCTGAGAAACATACTCAGGATGAAGGCGTAAAGCTTTCAATCAAACATTTTATTGATAGTTTGGAAGCAGAAGGAGTTAAGAAAATTGAGACCGTCGGGAGGACTTTTGACCCAAATTTAATGGAAGCAATCACAACACAGGAAGGTGAAGAAGGAAAAATCTTGGAGGAAGTCCGAGCGGGATACATGCTCTATGATTCAGTGCTTAGGCCGGCACAGGTAATTGTCGGAAAATCAGCAACTAGTTGATTAGCATTTAGTATTTAGTTTAAAATAAACTAGACGCTAGTTGCTAGCTAACTAAAAGCTAGGAAGAATTATGGGTAAGATTATTGGAATTGATTTAGGAACAACCAACTCATGTGTCGCCGTAATGGAAGGTGGATCACCAAAAGTTATCCACTCGGCAGAAGGACGAAATGTAATTCCGTCTGTCGTTGACCCGGTTACTCATGTTGTGGGAGATGTGGCCAAAAGGCAAATTGTTTTAAAGCCGAAAGAAACAATTTTCTCTATCAAAAGATTAATGGGGCGAAAATACACGGACACTTCGGTGCAAAATGATATGAAATGGCTTCCCTACGCGGTTAAATCCGGTAGGGATGGCATGGCTGACGTTGAAGTCAGCGGAAAAACCTATACTCCTCAGGAGATCTCGGCGATGATTTTGCAAAAAATTAAAGCCGATGCGGAAAGTTATTTGGGCGGAAAAGTAACGCAAGCGGTTATTACAGTACCGGCTTATTTTGACGATTCCCAAAGACAAGCCACCAAGCAAGCCGGAGAGATTGCCGGTTTGGAAGTCATGCGAATTATTAACGAACCAACCGCGGCGGCTCTCGCTTACGGTTTAGATAAGAAAAACGCTCACACCATTGCAGTTTATGATTTGGGAGGCGGTACTTTTGATATTTCAATTCTGGAGCTTGGTGAAGGAGTTTACGAAGTAAAATCCACCAACGGCGATACGCATTTGGGCGGAGATGATTTTGATCAGGAAATCTTAAATTATCTGGCCGATGAGTTCAAGAAAGAAAATAACGTAGACCTTAGAAAAGATCCGCAGGCTTTACAAAGATTAAGGGAGGCGGCCGAAAAAGCCAAAATCGAATTATCCACCGCACAGGAAGCGCAAATTAATCAACCGTTTATTACACAAGGCGCCAATGGTCCGTTACATTTAACCATGACAATTACCCGGGCGCAGCTTGAAAAAATCGTTGATCCGCTGATTCAAAAAACCATTAAACCGGTTGAGCAGGCCTTAAAAGACGCAAAAGACACTGTAAAAGATATAGATGAAATCGTTTTGGTAGGTGGAATGACCAGAATGCCAAAAGTGGTTGAAGTCGTTACGAAATTCTTCGGCAAAGAAGCAAACAAATCGGTTAATCCGGACGAAGTCGTCGCAGTCGGTGCAGCTATTCAGGGTGGAGTTTTGGGCGGAGAAGTTAAAGACGTT
>DATKGX010000003.1:0-29428 GCA_035510555.1 Patescibacteria group bacterium
CCCAAGGACGCAGCCTACGGCTACTACTTTGCCGTTTCCTTCACCCAAGACAACAACTCGCCCATCAAACGAACCGGTGCCACCATCACCGGCGCCGCCGCTGTTCCTATTCTTCTGGATGTAAAAAAGGCCGGGGCGAAAGCCGACGCCAAAATTATTGAATTCAAAGCCGACAACTATGTCAGCGAGTATTTGCCGGTCAATTTTTCGGTCAAAGTCCAGAACCAAGGCAATATCCACGTCAGCCCGCACGGCAACATTTTTATCAGCGGAGGCAATCAAAACATTGCCTCTTTGGATGTCAACCCGACTCTGGGAAATATAATTCCTGACACCAACAAAACCTTTATGGTTCCCTGGAGCGACGGATTTTTGGTCAGAGAGCCAGTAATGGAGGCTGGACAGCCAAAATTGGATAAAAACGGTAAGCAAATTGAAAATATCACTATCAACTGGAACAAGTTAACTGAGTTTAGGATCGGCAAATATACCGCCAACCTGTTATTAGTTTACGATAACGGGACACGGGATGTCCCGCTTGAAGCAACGGTGAGCTTCTGGGTGTTCCCTTGGAAAGTAGTGGGGCTAATGATAGTAACTTTAATCGTCTTGGTCGTGCTGGTGAGATTCTTACTGAAATTTTACATCAACCGCGAAATCCGCAAGCGCCTCGCGAAGTAGATTATTTGAATTTTAAGCTGGTGGTGATTCCGTCGAAGAGATTAACCACTTCTTGATAATCACTGCCTGTGACTGAAAGAGCGTAAAGTTTATTGTTAGTGAGCCAAAAGCCGGTTTTTTCCGGATGCTCCCCTGCTTTAGCAAAAACCAAACCTTTTGCGCCGCCAATTACTACTTCTGACTGGGAATATCCATTGACTTGATTTTCTCTGAAAATCGCACCGGAACTATCCTTAGCATCCGCCAGGTTACCAGAATTATCGCTGATGGAAAAATTGAAGATCAAACGTGGATTATTTATATCGAAAGAGAACATTTCCAACTCCGACTTGTTCTTGACAATGTTCGGGTCTTTATAGGTGTAAACAATCGCTTTGGCGGGATAACTGAAACTGGCGTATTGGCCATTGTACAGAACGGTTCCGGTCGCCTCATTATTAGTTAAAATCGGCTTTCTGCCAAGAATATTCACTAACGCCGCTTCTTTTTCCGCATCGGTTAGAGATTTGGCGGAATGATTCAAGACGAGAAAGATGATCAGACCGGTAACCACTATTAAGCTCAAGAAAATAAGCAAAATTATGCGCGAAAGCTTCATGAATATATAATAGCAAATATTAACTTCTCCCGAAACATCTGGTATGATAAATAGAGAATTTCTAATTCTTAATTTCTAATTCCTAACCAAATCCCAATGCTTAAAAATTTAAAAATTGAAAATTCATTGAAAATTAAAAATTGTAAATTAAAAATTGCCGTATCTATTTGCTTATTTGCTTATTTGCTTATTTTGGCATTTGTTGTGCCTGCGGCTAAAGCTCAAACCACCGGCATCACCGTTACTCCTTCCATCGCCCACCTTGATCTGGCCACCGACGCGCCGGAATATGAATTGACTTACGCTAACAATACCAAAAGCGAAATTAATTTGGTCCTAAGCGTCCAGGATTTTACCGAGCTTGAAGACAGTTACAAAATTGATTTTCTGACCGGTAAAGACAGTGCCAATTACAAATATTCCCTATCTTCGTGGATTTCTTTCGAAAATAAAAATTTGGACTTGGCTCCGGGCGAAAAAAAGTCCGTCAAAGTTTTCATTGACAAAAACCGCATTACCAAAGGCGGGCATTACGCCAGCATTTTGGCCGAAATCCAGGCGCCGGAAAATCAACAGCAAGTGAATATCAAAGCCGTTCTTTCCAGCCTGCTTTTCGTGCGCGCTTCGACCGGAAAAGAAATCGAGGAAGGCAAAATCGACACTTTCGAGCCACTTCGCGACGGCATTGACTATCCCGATACCTATATTTTGCGCTTTAAAAATAGCGGTAACGTCCACGTTATTCCTTACGGCTTGATTCAAGTGTTTGATCCGTTAGGAAATCTAGTCACCAAAGGCGCTTTGAACGACAACTCGCTTGATGCCCTGCCGGAAAGCATTAGAAGATATGACACCAACGTGACGACTTACCAGAAAATTCTTCTGCCGGGGATTTACACGGCCAAAATTGACCTGCATTTTGGCAAAACCAACCAAAAATTGTCAATGACAATTAAATTTTTCTCCCAAGGCATGTTCAATTTCATCAAAATCGGCCTCGCGCTAGTCATAATCTTGCTCGTCCTCCTCTACCTCCGCAAAAGAATTATTAAAAAATCCTGAGCGGCCTCAGTGCTTCCCGTGAAATGTTGCATTTCACAAAAAAGTGTGAGTATGATGTAGTTGGATGAAAATATTCTGCCTTAGGTTGGTGCTTTTTACTTTATTGGGAACTGCCCTGTTGTCTCTGTTTTCGCCAAAAGCGCTCGCCAAAGACTCCTACGATAAAACCTGGACAGTCTCGCCGATTTTCTCCGTCACTCCTTCGGCCGTCGTTGTCGACCTTTCGGACAATGCTAATGCTTATTACGCCGGCATTTTAGCCAGCGGCTCGGCCCAGCAAATGAATCCCAATTACGCTCTCAACCCCACCATCCAAATAAGCGATCCAAAAACTGCCACCCAGGGCGCTATCTTCTTGACCAAAATGGGCTCCGGCGACAGCTACGGCTACACCTATATTATCCAGGCCGACGACCCGAAGACTGTAAACGGGCTTTTTACCGCGCTTTCACTAACTAAAATCGCCACCGACAGCGCGCAAAACGTGTGGCTACTCGGCTCCTTTACCGGCAACGTCGATTTTAATCCGACTACCGGAATGGATTTTCACCAATCAGGCTCCGGCGGAACCGACAAATGGCAATTCTTAACGGAAATTAAAGCTAATGGCGATTACGGACAGACTTATCTCTGGCCAAGCCCATATCTGACCCTTCGCGATATGACAATTGATGGCTACAACAACGTTTTCCTGGCCGGCACCATCGCCGATACCACCGCCGGAGATATTAGCGTCGCTCTTGACCCGCTTGGCGGAACCGATATTCAAACCCTTCACACCGGTGACACCATGGGTTTTTACACCAAGCTGGCGGCCGGCAGTCCGTACACGTACGCTTATTCCAGAACTTTTAAAAATACTGCCCCACAACATCTCGAACTGGATCATATAGCCACGACTTCAGCCGGCTATATTTTTCTCTACGGAGTGTTTGGCACCAGTACTAATATGAATATGAATTTTAATTTGAATAATGGCGGGGATAATCTTAAAAGCTCCAACGACGGCTCAGACGATTTATATCTTAGCCAATACGATGCGGCCGGAAAATATATTACAACCTACATCATCGGTGGTTCGGGCACCGAATCTGCCCAAGCGCTGGGGATAGATCATAGCGACAATATTTATTTTAGCGGCGGCTTTAACAGCGCAGTCAACTTTAATCCGATAAATCCTCTCGTGAGCCCGGATAAGAAAACCGCAAATATTGCGGGGCAGCGCTTTTTGACTAAGTTTAACAGTAACGGCAGTTACGGATACACAGTGACGTGGGATTCAAATAATAGCTTAAGCATCTCTAAAATTGCTTTTGACAGCAATAACTTAATTTATCTGGTGGGAATAAGCGCGGGACCCACCAACTACGATCCGATTGGCGCCACTGACAGCCAGAATGGATTTGGCGTAAACGACGCTTTTATGACGGTTTTAAATCCCGACAAAACCTACGGTTACACTTATGTTTGGGGCGGGTCAGGCGATGAAAAAGCATCAGACGCCGCTTTTGATTCTTTGGATAATATTTACATTGCCGGCTCGACCAAAAGTTTGAGTCTTATTTTTGATCCGACCGGCATAACCAGCACGACAACTACTTTTGCCGACGGGGAAAACGGTTATGTCACGGTATTTTCCTCTATTCCCCTGCCAACGCCCACACCGACGCCAACTCCCGACCCTAACGCACCGAAGGGAAATCCGCCTACGTTTGGCGTACCTGTTCAGTCTTTTACCTGCACCACTCCTATTCCTGCCGCGCCAAAAATTTTCCAGATTTGGGCTACCCGGGATACCGCAACTGTATATTTTGTTCCTACTACCAGCCAGGAGAACGCCTACACCATTAGCTACGGCCTCTACAGTGACGCAGGAATGTATAATGTCACCTTTAACTACTCTGACAAGAGCGGCGCAATTCCTTACAAAGTAAACGCTCTTAGCGCCGGCTCCCCTTATTACTTTAAAGTTAGGGCCATTAATGGCTGTATGACAGGAGACTGGTCAAACACTTTAAGCCTTAGAACTGCCTATGCCACTGCGGGATCAAGCATGGCTTTTGCTCCAAGCGCTACTACCGGCAATAACGCTTCGGTTTCCGGCGGGAGTTTAGGCGGAAGCTGCTCACAGTACACGGTAATGCCAGGTGATTCTTTCTGGAAAATTGCGCAAAAAGTGCTTGGCGCGGGAAACAGATATTTGCAAATTTGGAACGCTAACAAAGCCAAATTCCCCAGCCTGAATTCCTCTTCAACTATCCGCTCGGGCTGGACCCTCTCGGTAGGCTGCTAAATAAGTATTAAGAATTAAGTAGTAAGTATCAAGAATAATTTCGTCCTATACTTAATACGCAATACTAGCTACTTAATACTAAACCGCGCGTTTGTACTCCGCCCTGTGGACGGTGCGGATTTTTTCTTCGTCGGGGTTTTCAAAATGTTCCTTGATAAAAGCAATCGTTTCTTTGGGATCTTGGGTATTGACGGAAACGCCGGTACCAATTTCAAAGCCTCCCAAATTTTTAAGCCTTGGCACAATTCTTAGATACCAGCCTTTGTGTGGCGCAATATAGAAATTGAAGGGAAATTCGTGCACGTGGCGAAGGTCAAAAATCTGGATTAAGCGATAGAGAATTTTCGCCAAGTCTTTAATCTCGGCGTCGGTAATTTCTGAAAAATAAACCTCTTGAGCTTTAGGCAAGATCCAGACCTCATCCGGCCATTCCGAAGCCAGTGGACAAAAGATTTGAAAATGCTCTGTCTCGTGACTATCGTCTTCCGGTTTTGAAAAATTAACCGGCGCAATCTCCAGCTTGACAAAATCAGGCACAACTGCCAATTGGCTGTGCGGATGTGGCAGGCTTTCTCCGCCTGCTTGACCGTGGTTATGGAAAATATAAACCTGGCCCTTATTTTGGTGTGTCTGGAAACGCTGGCGGTAGGTTTTTAAAACCAGTTCTGATTGTGAGAGCGGCAGTTCTTCGAAGTTTTTATGGTGATCCGGAGAGTGAATAATCACTTCGTGGATTGGCGCAAAAGGAAATTTGTTGTTAACGACCCTCACTAACCAGTTTTGGTCGTTTGCCTGACCACCCCCGCCTGCAACACTTTGCGTAGCATTGCGGGCAGGAATGCGATAAACTTCTTTTTCTGCTAATTCGTTTCCCGGGCAAAACGGACATCTCGGCTCCTCCCCTTTGGCGATATCCGGCCTATTAGCTCGTCTTGGCGCCGAAATAATCCATCTTTTTGAAACCGAGTCTTCTACGAATTTAAAATCCATCTCTACTTATTAAACAACAATTAAGAAACAACATGCAAGGATAAGTATTTTTATTGAGCAATAAAACCGGCGAATTAATGATTACTTTCTTAAATTATAATGTCCTATAATTTGTTACAATTTTGCACTTGATTATATCATCATGAACTAATTAAATAAATTTATCTAATATCAATTTATTAAAAATTGATTAGAACAATACGAAAATAAAGCGAAATCACCTCAAAGGAGCCAAATTTGGAAGATTAGGACATGAAATCGACCCAGGGCAATACTAAAGGATAAATATTGGCAGTCAAAAATAATGCGTGCTACATATCGAAAATCGTAGTTTAGTACTATCAAGACTAATAAATTTAGAACTATCTATAGACGACTAATTACCTTCTCTGTTAAAATTTAAAACTACCGCAACCTAGAGAACACACTTGTGAAAATTACAAAATGAGAGCATAATTTACTTCTTGACGCTTACGGTAATTACTCGGTAAATCTTGAGAATTAGCTTTGATTAGACTAGAATTTTTTTAGAATATACATAATTTCAGTTTTCACAGATATCTTGAAAACCAAGTAGTAAACAATTTTGCGCTAGTTCACTACGCATCTATGCTTATTTATATCATTATATATACTTCATTGTCTTTCGTAGTTTTATACTTTTTAACGGGATTTATAAAACCCATATCCGAGATTTTCTTTTAGAAAAAGTCTTATAATAATTTCTTCATTCTAGGAAACGATATCTTCAATATGCTAATTTCAAATAAAATTCAAATCAAGTAATTTATATTAAAATTATTTGATTGTTTATTCTAATAGTAGCTCTGCGCTACTCGGTTTCTTAACCCCGTCTGTTGAAATCCTTTGAAAGATGATAGCGTCCCTTTATTTATAGACAACCTCCCCATATAACGAGGATTTGGGAGTTTAAGATTTAAGTTTTTCTTTAAGGACTAAGAAGACAAACTTTATTAAAGATAGTTGGCGTCTAATCCTCCACGGTTGGATAACTAATCTAAACAGCCATTCTAATCCCAACTTTCTTAAGATTTTGGGCGATCTTGGCACTTTGCCGCTAATAAAATCAAATGAGCCTCCTACCCCAACGACAACTTTTGCCGGAAGAGTCCGAAGATTGTCGGCGATCCAAATTTCTTGTTTTGGCGAGCCAAAAGCGACAAAAAGAATGTCAACTTTCTTATCTTTTAGCACTGAGGACCACTCACTTGCAACCATTCCAACCCGTAATCCCAGGTACTTTTTTATTAAGCACTCGGCTGTTTTCTCTGCTACGCTAGGCCCTGCACCAAGAAAGCCCACCGTTATAGGCCGATTTGATACCTCCTTACAGAGATTTTCTAGTAGGTCAACACCATGCATTCTTTGTTTTAGAGGTCTACCCATGAATTGAGCTGCTTTGACTACTCCGATACCGTCCGGCAAAGCTAATTCTGCCCCATTTAAGACGTCTTTATACTTTTGACTAGTGTCGGCAATTACTAAAAGTTCGGGGTTAGGGGTAACAATGTAGTACTTTTCGGTCTGTTTCGCTAGGCCTGTAACAATAAACTCTAAGACTTCCTGTTCTGTAGCGTTTGTGAATCCTACTCCAAGTAAAAATATTTTCTCAAAATTCTTCATTCTCTATAAGACTTTTTAATTAATGTGTAAAAACGTGAAAAATGTCTTTTTTGAACATTTTTATTATCCAAGACTCCTGACTTAAGTCCCCGCTTAGTTTTCCAAAAATTGTCTACTTTGGAACGGAATATCAATCTAAATACTATATACTAATTTTTGTGAAAAGTGTCCTCAAGAATCCATTCTTTCTTTATCATTAAAATCTTCCTTTGATAATTATAGGTCAATTTAGCTAATAAATTGCTCGATTGCTGATATTGTTAAATTGCTAGTAATTTAGGGAACAATCAAACAATAATACAATTTAGCAATCGTCTTTATTTTCGGGCGATACTTCTTTTATAAAGCTCTATATTCTCAAGCGCCACTCCGGTTCCCCTAACGACACATAAAAGCGCATCTTCAGCGATGTGACATGGAACACCGGTAACTTTGGTCATCAACTTATCAAAATTTATCAAAAGTGATGTCCCTCCCGACATTACTACCCCCTTGTCAATAATATCGCTGGCCAACTCCGGCGGCGTTTGCTCCATAACGCCTTTTACCGCCGAGATAATATCAATAAGCACCGGATAGATAGCTTCATTAATTTGCCCTTCATTTAGCTCAACCGTTCTTGGTAAACCGGTAATCGAATCCCGACCCCGAAGTTCTTTTTTTAACTGGTCGGAAACCTTTTTGTCGTCCAATAAGGCATTGCCCATCTCGATTTTTATCTCTTCTGCAGTTCTTTCCCCAATCAATAAGTTGAACTTTTTCTTGGTATAGCTGGCGATTGCCTCGTCTATTTTGTTTCCGCCAACCCGGACAGAATTGTGCACGACCACTCCTCCCAAAGAAATAACCGCGGCCTCAGTTGAACCTCCACCGATATCCACCACCATGTGTCCTGCCGGTTGGGCAATTGGCACTTTCGCCCCAATTGCGGCCGCCAATGGCTCCTCGATTAGATAAGCCACCTTTGCTCCGGCCGCCATGGTCGCGTCCAAAACCGCCCGTCTTTCCACTTGAGTGACGCCGGACGGAATACAAACCATAACTTCGGGTTTAAAAAAGCGCGACTTACCGGCCGCTTTATCAATAAAGTAAGAAAGCATGGCTTCGGTAATAGTATAGTCAGCGATAACTCCATCGCGCAGAGGCCTTAAAGCCATGATGTTTCCGGGGGTACGGCCAAGCATTTCCTTAGCCTCTTTACCAACGGCAACCACGCGATTGTCCTCAACTGTTACCGCGACAACGGTTGGTTCGTTAAGCACAATTCCCTCTCCGGCCACGTAAACTAAAGTATTAGCGGTACCAAGATCGATGCCGATGCGTTTAGAAAGCGCCATAAAAATTAAAAGTCACCTTTTACTGTATCGAAATATATACTTAACCTATCAAAATCCCATGACAGCTTCGGGCTTTTTTGATTATAGAACTCCTTTGTAGTTCTTGCAAGAGTTATTGTTGGGGATGTATAATGCAAATTGCGCTATGAAGAAATTAATAATTCCCCTGCTCATCTTTTTATTTTTAATTATTGGGACAGTCGTCGTTGTCCTGCTTGGCCGCGGTTACGGCTTAAATCTTAACGGCAACGGCTCAATTCTATCGGGAACCGGCCTATTGGTAGCTACAAGCTCTCCTGACGGCGCACAGGTAATTATTAACGGCCATTTGACAACTGCTACCGACAACACCATCAACCTTGCTCCGGGAGACTATGACGTTAAAATTTTTAAAGAGGGCTACTTCCCTTGGGAAAAGCAAATTACCGTCAAAAAAGAGGTTGTCAGTAAAGCCGACGCACTCCTTTTCCCCACCGCACCGCAACTTGCCAGCATCACCAATGTTGGAATTTTAAATCCGGTGATTGATCCAAGCCTGACCAAAATTGCTTATGTCGTCGCTTCCCAATCGGCAGTTAAAAACGGTGTCTACGTCTTAGATATGAGCGTGCGGCCAATTTTGACTTTGCAAAACGCCTCTTCACAAATTGCCCAAGATATTCCCAACGCTTTTTCACTGGCCACTTTTACCTGGTCCCCAGACAGCGCCCAAATTTTAGCCACCATCAGCAAAGAAAATACTTCCACAAAGTATCTCTTGGATACAAACACGCTTAACCAAAGTCCTCAAGACGTGACCGAAACCATCGACTCGGTAAACAACTCTTGGCAAAAGATTAAAAATGATAAAGACATTGCTCAATTAAACAGCCTTCCGAAAAACTTGAGAACGGTTGTAGCCAGTGACTTTGATATCCTGCAGTGGTCGGCGGACGAAACAAAAATTTTATATCAAGCTTCAGAGTCGGCGACAATTCCCTTGATCATTGAACCGGCGCTAATCGGCACCGATTCGACGCCACAAATCAGGACCATCAATAAAGGCGAGATCTATGTTTATGATATTAAAGAAGACCGGAATTATTTGATTTTATCCGGCCTGCCAACCGGACATTTTGATAACGGAGAATTACCGATTATGTGGTATCCGGATTCAAAACACTTGGTTTATGTGCACGACGGCCATATTGACATGATGGAATATGACGCCAAGAACCAAACCACGGTTTACGCCGGACCGTTTGTCGACGATTATGTCTTCCCGTGGCCCGACGCCACTAAACTAGTGATTCTGACCAATTTAGGCAATCCCAATATCTCCCCCAACCTCTACACGATTGGATTAAAATAAATTTCTAATTTCTAATTCTTAATTTCTAATCACGTCCCAATTCTCCAATTTGCCAACATGCAGCCGAATGCATGAAAGATTTTGGTGAATGCGTCAGGGGAATTCCTCGCAAACTTGTCGAGGAAGGGGTGAAATTACCCGACAAATGAACGAAATCTTGAAAACATGAGGCAAGACTTGGCAAGAGTTTTGGGCGGCTTTTGCGGAAAAAGACGCAAAGAGCTTGCGAGCATCATCTGCAACGCGTGATTACCGACCAGAGACAG
Source organism: Patescibacteria group bacterium (assembly GCA_035510555.1). Lineage (GTDB taxonomy): Bacteria > Patescibacteriota > Microgenomatia > Levybacterales > UBA12049 > DATKGX01. The sequence continues at coordinate 10,223 of DATKGX010000003.1, forward strand.
GACCCCGAACCTACTTCGGGCTAGCAAATACCAACAATCGTTGCAGAGTGGTGCCGGGAGGCCAGCAGGTTTGCAAAATTAATTGTTGCTTATCTTGATTTTGACTGTTGACCAGATACGAAATATCGGAAGGATTGACAATTTTTGATCCAGTTACAATATAGTTGTACCGCTTATTTTGGTAAAAAATGACTACCTCGTCCCCTTTTGCTAAGTCTTTGAGGAGGTAAAACACCGCATTATAACGTCCGACATCCCAAAAATTGTCGGTTGAGTGCGCAAACAAATAAACATTGCCATTCATGCCCGGGAAAACTGTTCCGGCGGCGTGCGCCACGCCTTGCATCAAAATTGGCAAAAACGCATTTTGATTGCTTGGGTCAACATTGGGGAAAATTTTGGCGCTGGCACCGATTTTGGGAATTAAAATGGAAAAATCCGTGTCTTGTGGAACAAGAATTTGCTCCTTGGGCCCGGCTAGCACATCGGCAAAACTAGCAGTTCCGCCGGAAGTTGGTTGGTTTTGCCGCCCTTGGCGAGCCTCGCCTTCGGCGGGAACGTGAGCTTTTGGCAGTTGCACATTTTGACTGACAACATAATGCACTCCCCTCGCCTGAACCATGTGATAAGCCACTTCATAATATAACGCCGGCCCAAAAGTGGCTAAAATACCGAAAATCGCAAACAGCACTAAAAAATTCCCGATAGTTCTAAGAATCAGAAAGCGGATGGCGTCGGAATGTTTCATAAATTCACGGCTCACAATCTAGAACTTGTGTCCCCGGCGGGAATCGAACCTGCATCAATCGCTTAGGACGCGACTACTCTATCCATTGAGCTACGGGGACGCTATTTGTAAGTTTACTTTAAATTAGCTTTACTTTCAACCAAGCTCGAAAAAACTTTATTTACCGCTTGTATTTTTTTTAATAGATCTCCACCCTTAGAAACCCTAACTCTACACATACCAAATTCAAGCTTACCTTTTTTCTTTCCAGCTAGAACGCTAACGTGTTGAAATTGTTCCTTTGGCAGATTAACTACCTTTGACCAGAAATTTAAACATTTTTTTGCATCCATATCCTCATATATTCTGATACTTACCCTTAATTGTTCGTTTTGAATGTTAAAAATTTCTCTTAGTCCGCCGACAAACACTTTTATTAAGTTTGGATCCGTATTTGTTAGCATAAAGTCTTTCTTATTTCCCTCTGCCCAGTAAAGCGCGGACATAAAAAGTATTTTTTCTTTTTTCGAAATATCTTTTAGGAGTATTTTTGCTTCTCTAAATGCCTTTTCCTCCTTCAAGCTCTTTATTCTTTTACTTCCGCCTCTTTTGATACGCCAACTATCTATAAACTCCGGTAAGATCGGGATTTTCCCTGCGTGATAAAATACCGTGGTCTTAGCTATTTTAAGTTTTGAACAAATTTCCGGGATCGTATGACCTCTTGCTCTTAAATATTGAATTTCTTTTATCTTTGCCCTGCTTAATCTTTGACTCATAATTTAATCTTATTTAATTAGAATTAAATTGTCAATCTAGAACAATCTCGCTTTATCTAAATGAGTATGTTGTATTTTAGCACAACTTGAATTAGAATTGAAAAACTACTCCTAACAAATTCTGCAAGAATTTGAAGAGGAGAAGCCAATGAAAAGCCGAAATCCGAAGGATAAAGGCGCAAAATTGAGCTTTGATGACGGAGTGTAGTGAATCGGCATCACGCTGCGTTCGGGACGCAGAAATAGAGGGTTCAATTCCCTCCACTCCGACAAACTTGCCAATTCTTTTGCAATCTGTTTATAATAAACTATGGCAGAACCACCAAAAGATCTTCCCCCAAAACAATCGGATGCAGGAAGAGAAATTTTAAATAAACCACCAACTCCCAAACCAGAGCCAGACATTCCTGGCTTTTTGGCCACGAGGGAAAGAATGCGCGCTGCAAATCAACAAGTAATTGAAAAAGCGCATGAAGCGATACCTCCCGCTTTCCAAGAGATAGAAAACCTTATCGCTAACCCAACTGAAAACCTCGATGTAGCCACTCAAGAAAGAAGAATAAAGTTAATTGTGTCAACTAATGAGATAGTCAGAAAAACCCCCTTAGAACTGTTAAGCTTAACCGAAAGCAAACAAGCATTACCCCTAAACAGAGAGCTTTGGAGAGAAGCAACAGCTCTTTTGATGGGAAATAAATATGATTCCTGCGATGTAACAACCTCAAACGGAGACCTGTTGCAAATAAAAGGCTCTAAGTTGGCACAAAAGGTTGAGTTTGCTCCGAAGGAAACCGATTTAGCCATCATACTAGCAAGAACTGTCAGAAAACCAAAAGTAATTGGAGATTCCATCTATCCCGTTGAGCATGTAACTATCTCTACAATCTTCGTAGCGCCAAAAAGATCTGTTTTGTTAGCTGTAATTTTCTCAGAACAGATTCTTCCGCCCAATAGCAAAGGCGAAGGGGTAAGAGAACCGATCAACTCAGCCACCTCTCCTTCTATCAAAAAAACAGAAATGAATGCGCATGCCATCAATAATGTTCTGACGGCTTTAAGAAACAGACAACTTGTCGAATATCCGGATGGAACTACGCAAACAAATCCGGCAAGAGAAAAACCAGGCGCATAGCTTGCAAAATAAATTTTGAACTGCTTTAATTAACTTAATATGACAAACCTATCAGCAGCTGAATTACCTTTGTCCGGAACCAGAATGGGCGAGATACCTCACGCACCAGCTGCTCCTCGACCATTACCAAAAAGGGTGGCTGATCAATTAGCTGCTGAAAAAGCATACGATGCCAAAGTAGATGCATTTACGGCAGGCCTTGCAAAGATAAGTGGCGAGAAACCGACAAGCGATGAGGCGAATACTAACGTTGCTGAAGTTGCTCCGCCAACGGAATCACTTCAATCTGCCCAAGCTGAAAAACCGGCGCTTGAGCCAACGGAAGAAGCAATGGTCGAGTTAGGATTGAGCATAAAGTCAACAGATAAAAAACCAACAGCTTTGTCGGGCACAAAGACTAATGATGAGAGAACCAGCGATAGCCGCATTAGAGATTTAGGTAAAAGCGTAAGAGAAGACTTAGCAAACGAACCTACTAACCTTAGTATGTGGAAAAGAATAAGAAGAATGATTCCGGGCTCTAGTAAGGAAAAATCCGCGCAAGCAAAATAATCCTCAAAAAAACTTGCAATTAATCTTATAATATGGTTTAATATAGGATGCATATGGCAGAAGTAATTAAATCAATAGATGATTCTACAGGACTATTATCTTTTTTAGCCGACAGGTCGGGTCTTAACCCCGAGGGGCAAAAAGCATTACGCATAAGGTTTATAGATTTTGATCAGAGAGCCGCAAGACTTGAAACGACAAGACCGTTTGAGTTGCCAAAACCTTTTGACCCCGACGCAAATATTTTGGGCAAAGATTCACCCAATCTCCCACTGACCAGAGAACAAACTGGCCGCTGGTTTTCTGCGACTTGGAAAGCAACAAGAAAGTCAAGACCTTTTGAAGCGAAAAAAACGGCAGCAAGAGCCGCGGAAGTAGCAAGAAGAGCAACAGAGAAAGCTGCGGAAGAAGCCGCAAAAGAGGCTGCAGAAACAGCAAAAATAGTTGCACTATTTGAAAGATCTATTGCCATTTCTCCCCGCCCCGATTTAACCGGCGATGAAACTGAATTACCGTTAACTCTAATAGTGGCAGAAAAAGACGAATGCGTAACAGAGGTTAAAGAGTGGCCGCCAAAAAACGAGATATTGAGGTCGATAACAGCGTCAATCGCCCGCGGCGAGCAACCCGAACCCACCCCAATAAAACCCACTCCCCGAAGAATTTTGGGAATTAAAGTCGGACAAGCAAAATAATTTAGACCAGTCCCCATTTTGCTACTTTACAAACATTTTCGCTTGCAAACGAATACAACTTATGTCATGATATTTTTCTGTGGACGAACACAAACTAACTAAAAAAGAGAAAAAAGAATTAAGGAAGCTTGAGTGGCAAGAAAAAGCTAAGATTGAGCAAAGAAACGCCAAAATTAAGCAATTTTCAATTTGGGGCGGCGTGGCCTTAATATTTCTAGTTGTGATTGGCGTACTGATTGCTGCCGTCTCCAATCCTTCATCTTCAACGCAAAACATTACCATAGCGCCGGTTTCCGCCCGGGATATTTCGACCGGCAACCCAAAAGCCAAAGTGACGCTAGTTGAATACGCCGATTTCCAGTGCCCAGCCTGTGCCGCCTATCATCCGGTTGTTAATCAGCTTCTTGATGCTTACAAAAACAAGATTTTTTATGTTTACCGCATATTTCCGCTGGAACAAGCTCACCCAAATGCCCTTGTTTCCGCCCAAGCCGCGTACGCGGCCTACCAACAAGGCGCTTTTTTTAGCTACGGCGACCTGCTTTTTACCAAACAAACCGATTGGGCAGATTTAGCTGATCCAAGAAACACATTCATCAGCTATGCCCAAACTTTAAAACTGAATGTCAGTAAATTTACCGCCGATATGAATTCTTCCGACACCCAAAAATACGTTAAGGATTCGGAGAATGAAGCTTTAAATGAGGGAATAAACCAAACTCCCAGCTTTTTTATCAACGGTAAGCTCATCCAAAATCCAACGAACTTAGACGATTTTAAGAAATTAATCAATGCAGCGCTTTCTAAATAACAAATTACTGATCTATTCTGCTGTTTTGGCCTTTTTTGGCTTCTTGGACTCTTTGTACTTAACGGTTTTACATTATAAAAATATTATTCCGCCCTGCTCTGTGCATTTTGGCTGCGAAAAAGTGCTGACCAGCGCTTTTTCAATGCTTGGCCCGATTCCCCTAGCGCTTTTCGGCGTAATTTTTTATCTGACGGTGATTTTGACTTGTCTTTTGATCTTAATTGAAGGAAGAAAAGAACTGGTGAAGTTTTTCCATTTTACGGTTTTAGTTGGATTCCTCTTTTCGGTGGTTTTATTCTTTATCCAATTTGTGATTTTGCAGTCATTTTGCCAATATTGCTTACTGTCTGAAGTAATCTCCACGGGATTACTGATGCTTTCGCTTCTAAAACTCCGCGAAGACAAAAAAAATAATTAGCTTGATTATAATCCTCTAGTAATATATAATTGCCGCTATGGCAATTGAAAAACAAGTGTTAGCCAACATGCATCGTGCAATTGATCAAGGCGATTTCGCACAAGTTGAAAAACAAGCAGAATTTCTAGATCAATTAAAAACGGCAAAGCTAAACGGATTTATTGACTATGATCAACCTACTACTGCTAATCTGGTTGAGCCACATGAACCTATTGAAATAAACGAAATAGTAGTAATAAATGATTCTTTAATCAAATTGAATGGCAATGAAATAATACTAGCCCCTCGAGCGCTCTCGGTGTTAAAATTCCTCGGAGAGACACCTTTACAAGTGGTGTCTAGCAACAGAATATTACAAAGAGTCTGGGGCGAAGGCGATCCTACAAACGTAGCTCAGGTGGTCAAAAGGCTAAGGAGAGATATGGAAATTGATCCAAAAAGACCTAAGATTATTATATCCAATAAAAAACTTGGTTATGTTCTTAATGCACGCTTCAGCTTCGCTCAACCTCAAGAAGTATAACTAGATGTATTCTTCGGCGCGTTTGTAGTTTTGGATTTCTTCCGGAGTGAACCACAAAGCTTTTTCAACGTTGGCTTCTTCCAAGCTAGCGGAAATGTGAACGAGATTTGCGACTCCCCGCTTTTCGGCATTGGCATAAGCCGCCGAATCGGTTGAATAATCACCGCGGATTGTTCCCGCCGGAGCATTCACCGGCATCGTCGGACCGGCTGCCGCGATCACGTTATCAACCGCGTGTTTGCCTTCTAAAATCATCGCCACCATCGGTCCGGATTTAACGTAATCAAACAGCCAACCCTTGACCATTTTGCCCAACTCCATCGGATCGTCGGTTCCCAAATCTTTAACGGCATCTTTACCATATTGCGTGTAGGTTTTGAGCGTCTTTTCTCCCCATCTTAGGAGTGTTTTCGGGTCGTTAGCGTTGTAATGCTTAAGCAGTACCTCGTCTTGTGCAGAAACCATCTTCATGGCGACGATTTTAAGTCCCATTTTCTCAAAACGGCTGATTATTTCCCCCACCAAACCTCGCTTGACTCCGTCGGGCTTAACCATCATAAATGTCTGTTCCATAATTAAAATTTTAGCAACTTTTCAAAGCGTTGTCTATCAGGAAAATTGCCGATAATCGCCAAGTTGAGTTGAGCTTCCTTGAAATACTTCTTGGCGGCCGCTTCCACTTGGTCCATCGTCACTTTGTCAATTTTAGCAATCAACTGCTCCGGCGTTTCGATTTTTTTCTCTAAGATTTCGCTTTGCGCGAATAATCCGGCCACCGACCGGCTATCTTCTAAGCCCAGCACAAAATGGCCTTTGAGGAATTCTTTCGCCTTTGATAGCTCCTGTTTTGAAATTCCGGGCTTTGAACTTGAGATTTTGGCATATTGCTCGACAATAACCTCGATTCCCTCATCAACCCGTTTTGGGTCAAGTCCGGCCGTCGAAACCAAAAATCCAACATCCTGATAGTGCTCGGCGCCGGTTCGCACGTAATAAGCCAATCCCCGCTTCTCTCTGACTTCTGAGAAAAGTCTTGAACTCATTCCTCCGCCCAAAATTGCCGCCAAAACCGATAAGACGTGTTTTTCTTCGTTATGAGTGGAAACGGTGCGGAAACCAAGGCCGATATGCACTTGCTCCGTATTTTTTTGTTTGATATAAAGAGCTGGTTTGATCTGGTTTTCTTGTTGCTTCTTATACTTAACTATATCGAAAGGCTTCATTTGACCAAAGTATTGCTCGACTAATTCTTCTGCTTTCTTGGTCTCGATGCCACCGGCAATAACCACTGTAATATTTTGCGGACTATACAAACTACCCATGTAATCGACAAAATTTTGGCGGTTGATTGACTTAATGACTTCCGGCGTGCCGACAATGTTCCAACCCAAAGGTGTATCGCCATACAACAGCTGTTTGTAAACATCGGAGATATTTTGCGCCGGTGTGTCCTCATACAGATTCCGCTCTTCCAAGATAACGCCTTTTTCTCTGTCAATTTCCACCTGGTCAAGCTTGGAATGCTGCAGCATGTCCGAGAGAACATCCAGACAAAGCTCAACGTGATTTGCCCCGGCTTTCACAAAATAGCCGGTCACTTCTTCGCTGGTAAAAGCGTTGAATTCTCCACCGACACCATCAATTAATCCGGCAATGTCTTGCGCAGTCGGCCGTTTGGTGGTTCCTTTAAATGCCATATGCTCCAAAAAGTGGGAAATGCCGTTGTTTTTCTTGGTTTCGTAGCGGCTGCCTGCGCCAACCATCACCATTGCCGTTGCGCTTTCAAACGAAGGCATTGGGATCGTAATAATTCTTAAACCATTTTTGAGGACTTTCCGTTGGTATTTCATTGCCACCATTATAGCAAGTTCGGAGAATTTTTGAAAGATTAGCTCATCAGCTAAGCATCATCAATCATATTATAGTAGATTTGAAGCTCATCGGGGATCATTTCGCCAAAGCCAGCGGATTTTGTTACTCGAGGCGCAAGACGCCCCAGCTCCCTGCGATCTAATTCATCAAGCCGACCACTTAATCGATCTAAGTCCCTTTGTTCTTCTGGCTCCAATAAATTTTGCATTGGATCAGCATCTTCAATACCCCTGATAACTCTAATTTGCGCCATTACCAATCCTCTTTCGCTCAGCGCTGGGGATCGTAATGTTTCTTTTGAAGTTGGGCTTGCCATATTGAAACTGATTTTATACTTTTTTTACTAGAAGTCAAAAAGTATTTTTACATGTGCTCTGGGGCGGAGACGCCAAGAAGTGAAAGAGTGTTTTTGAGCGTAATTTGCGTGGCTTTAAGAAGTGCGAGCCGAGATTGAGTTAGTTTTTCGTCTTTTGAAATAACCATTTGCGTTTCGTAAAACTTATGGAATAAATTGGCAATTTCCAAAACATAAGTCGTCAGCGGATTTACTTCCAAAGCATTCGCCGCTTCCTCAACCAAGTATGGCAATTTGAGCAAATGCCGGATTAGTGAAATCTCCTCTTCCGTTTTAAGCAGCGATAAATCAACTGACTTCTGACTGCTGGCTTCTGACTGCTGGCTTTTTTTAAAAATGCTGCAGATTCTGGAATGCGCATATTGAACATAAAAAACCGGATTGTCTGATGCGCGTTTTTTGGCCAGTTCTAGGTCAAAATCCATATGCGTAGAACTTTTTGGTGTAAGTAAAAAGAAACGGAAGGCATCTTTGCCAACTTCATCTAAAACTTCCTTAGCGGTGACAAAATTGCCGGCGCGCTTACTCATTTTTACCACTTCTTCTCCTCTTTTTAACCGTACCCACTGATATAAAGTCACCCGCAAGTCATCGGGGTTAAAACCTAAGGCTTTGACGACAGCCTTTAACCTTGGTACGTGTCCGCTGTGGTTGGCGCCCAAAACATCAATTACCAAGTCGTTTTGCGCCATTTTCTCGTCGTGGTAAACAATATCCGAAGCAAAATAAGTAAATTGCCCATCGGATTTTTTCACCACTGTTTCGCGGTCCTTCAAGAATTCGTCGGCGGGCGCAAACCACACTGCCCCGTCTTTTTCTTTGAGCGCCTTTTTTATTTTTAAGAGAACCTGCGGAACTTCTTTTCTTAAATCCGATTCTTTGCGCACTTTGTCAAATTTAATTCCCATCGCTTCGCAGTCTTTGAGAATTTCCGCAAGCATTAACTCAACTGCCACTCGTCCGGCTCTTTCAATAAACTGCTCTTGGGACAAGTCTTCTTGCCCCTCTTCCAACTGCTCTTTGACTGTCTGGGCTAATTCCTTGATGTAACTGCCTAAGTATTGAACTTCGTAGCTTTCGGGCTTTTGATCGGGATGAATTTCAAAATAAATCGACTCTCCCAAGCGCTCGACCTGTCCGCCGACATCGTTATGCAAATACTCTCTGGTTATTTGATAGCCGGCTTTTGCTAAAACATTGGCGATGGCATCCCCCAACGGCCCACCGCGGGCATTTCCGATATGCAAAGGCCCGGTTGGGTTAGCCGACACAAACTCCACGCTCGCCTTTTTGCCTTTTCCCAAGAGCGATGAACCGTATTCGTCCCCTTTTTCAATAATACTTTGAACTTGGCTCTGCAGATATTTTTTAGAAAGATAAAAGTTAATAAATCCCGGCGCGGCGACTTCGACTTTGTCGAAATCTGTATCTAGCATTTTGTATTTCGTATTTAGTATTACAACTATCTTTTCCGCTAACGCCAACGGCGAATTAAGACCGGATTGTTCATCCATAATCGTTTGATGCAAAACCATTGCGATATTTGTCGAAAAATCACCATGCAAACTATCTTTTGGCTTTTCGACCGAAAAATTCGAGGCTTCAACGCCCAGCTCCGCTGCTACTTTTTCCAAAATTGACTGAAGTTTATCTTTCGGATCTTCCATTTCAATCTTATTTTAGCACATCCAATTGAACAATTTCCCTGCACTTGCATTCAAGAAGGTTTTGGCCTAATATACTACCTAAGCTTTTTGAATTTATATGATTTCTGTTTTGGCATACAATATTCAATACGGGAGAAAATTAGATCTTATTGAAAGATGGCTACTTAAAGATCCGGACAAGTTTGATGTAATTTGCTTACAAGAGTTCCCTTTTAATGAAAGCGCCAAGTTCCTGGAAGCTTTTGCAAAACACTCTTTCGACTATCGCTTTGCTCCTTCAATTTCCGGCAAAAACAAACTTTATGGAGAGCTCACTCTTTACAAAAAGAGGAAATTAAAACTGATAGATGAAAAAATTGTCAGACTTGGAACCAACCTTTTAGAGACAAGATTTCGCAGAAAAGGACAGAGAACTTCACTTTTAACTGTGCTTGGATACAAAAGCAAAAAGATTGTATTAGCAAATTCACACCTGGTTTGTTTTGCCCTTAATTCCCGCCGCATTAACCAAATTTCTAAAATTATTAAAAATATAAAAGTTATCGGCGACCATTCGGCTTTTTCAACCGTAATTTTGGGCGATTTTAACTACACTTCTAGAATTAGGCAAAAAAAATTGATTGAATTTATGGAAAAAAATGAGCTTACGAACGCCTACAAAACGCACACCCACAAATTATTTTTCATTAAACAGCAGCTCGATTATGTTTTTTATAATAACTGCGTGATTAAAAATGTCAAAATCGGCAAAAAAGTGAAGTACTCTGACCACTCCCCGGTCTGGTTCGACATCGATTTTGACAAATAAATTGAACTTTTGATGTAGAACGCATTATTGACACGTTTTTTACACCAGCGTATACTTTTATTCTATGTTAACAAAAACCGATTTAAACCAAATATCAGGACTGCTTGATTTAAAACTTGATGAGAAATTGGAGCCAATCAAAAAAGATATCCAAACACTCAAGAAAGGTGTCAAACAAATAAGACGCGACCAAAGTACAATGTTGGACTTGCTGGACGGTGAACAAATGCAACAAAGAAAAAGAATATCCCGCCTTGAAAAACACGCCGGCCTTCCAATCCCTCAATAAAAATACTTCTTGACAAAACTTCCTAACATCCTATAATCACCCTATGTCAATTCACGAAGTTCAATATGATTCCAAAGGACGCATAGCTGCTGCTTGGAATGTCGATGAAACAATAGACCGCTATATGGTTAATGATCAACCATCCTCAGGCCCAAAACGCCATTATATAAATTGGCCTCCAAGAATTATGGAAGCAATACCTGATGGAGTTGCATATCCAGACAAGCTTCACGCTCTTAGCGCAATCGATCATGATACCGTTATGGAAGAGCATCTTCACCGTGTTACTGATAAAGCAGGTCATTCTGAATATGTCGAGATCGAGGCCCCAATATCCCATCACCAAACAGAGATCAATAACATAAGAATCGGAGAACGAGGTTTTGTTTGGACCGAACCGGGACAACAAGTTGATGTTTACGTCGCTCCAACACCAGCGTCAGCGGTGAAAGGGTTTAGAGCAAGGCTCAGCGCTGCGCTACTGAGAAGATAACTAACTGAAAATCCTCTTGCAATTGGTTTTAATTGCTGTTACGTTTAATATAGATATGAAAATTCTGCTCATCGATGACGATTTGGATTTTGTGCACATCTTTGAAGCCGCGCTAAATCAAGGCGGTTTTCAAACTGCTACCAGCGTCACCGGTGAAGACGGTTTAGCCAAGGCAAAAGCGGAAAAACCCGATTTAATTTTACTTGACCAAGTACTCCCCGACCTCTCCGGCAACGATGTTTTGAAGAGTTTAAAGGCCGACGACCAAACTAAAGATATTCCGGTTATCCTACTTTCCAATTTTAGTCAGGAAGAGCTGGTCAAAAATGCTTTGAATGAAGGCGCCATTGATTACGTTTTTAAATATCAGGTTGAGCCAAAAGACGTCGTTGATAAAATAAAACAAGTTTTGAAGATGTAATATGCAGCCAAATACCGATTATAAACAACTTTTAACCGAAGTTATCCAAAAACAAATGGTAATTTTGGGTCCGAGCATCGCTTTGGCAAAGGCGCGAAATGTCAAAGGTTTGACGGTGGCCGACGACGGCACGGTGGTAAACATCGAAGGACAGCCGCAGGAATTAATTCAAGGCTTAATTGACCAGTTTGTCCAGCTTTCCGGCTTAATTGTTAAAAAAACCATGGAGCCATTATTGTCGCTCTACCCCGACGGAGTGGCAGACACCTTAGGAAAAGCGGCTGAAGCAATCGCCCCTGTAGGAGGAGGACAAACCTAAATGATTGATACAACCAAACTTTTAGCCATTGCAATCGAAGCGGGAGCATTCATCTCCACGATGGCAGCATTAGTGGCGGCAGTAATTATGCTTCGAGTAACTAGAAAATTCGGCACTGGCATTTTAGCCAGTGGCTTTAAAGCTATTTCTTTCGGCGTTTTATTTATTGCTTTGGGAATTTTAGTTGACGCCGTCCAAAGCTATTTGCAAATTAATAATTTTTCAGGGCTTCAACAATTTGTCACTATAATTTTACTGATTAAGCTCGTTCTTTATGTCATCGGCACCTACATTATTGTTATCGGAAGCAAAAGAACCGGCGACAAGCTCGAGTCGCTGACTAAATAAACTCTGACTGCCTATGACCCTCACTTTCTTTAACTACGCCGGAATATCGGTAACCACAATCTTAGCTGTGACCCTGCTTTTAATGACCTTAAGGCAAAGACGAACTACACTTGAGATCCAAAAAAGCGCTAATCTCGATAAGCAAAGACTCTACCAAATCTCTACTCTTAAAGAAATTCAAGACAAAATCGGCTATTCGCTAGACATTGAGAAAATAGTTGATGTTATCACTTCAAGCCTTCGGCCTCTCTTTCCCTACTCAACGGCTTCAAACGCGTTAATTAAAAATAACAAATTGGTTTTAAAAATTAATATCGAGGAAAACGTTAATTCCGCTTTTGTCGCTCAAGTTAAAAAAACTATGCTTGCTTCTTTAAATAGTCTTGTGGCCGACCTCCCTGACGCAGTTGAAGAACAGCTTTCCGGCATTCCGCTAGACGAGACTAAAATTGCCCCGGCCCAATCGTTTTTTAATATCCCTTTAATTATTGGTAATAACGTTGTGGGCTTAATTAACATCTCTTCCCGCGAAAAAAATCTTTACAAAGAAGACGAAGTAACCATTCTTTACCAGATTGTCGATCAAGCCTCAGGCGCGCTTTCGAAACTGGAGAATGTCTTGGAAACGGAAAAAAGTAAATTGATGTCAATGATTTCCAGCTTAGTTGATGGTGTTTTTATGCTTGACACGAGTCAAAACCTGCTGGTGATTAACGACGCAGCCAAAACTTTCCTGAGTCTGAAAACCGCCAAGCCGGTTTTTACCGATCTTCTAATCTCGCTTGGCCAACAGTATAATCTGTTGGATAAAATTAACGAGGCGCTTAGCAAGAATGCTTTAATTGAAGAAAAAGAAGTAACCATTGGCGATAAGGTTTTCCAAATTTTTATTACGCCGGTAACAAGTGCCAACCAAAATGAGCTGAATAAGCCACTCGGCGCCTCCATTCTTCTCCATGATATTACGGTTGAAAAAAGTGTCGCCGCCATCAAAGAAGACTTTACCAACATGCTGGTCCATGAACTTAGAGCGCCCTTAACCGCCATTAAAGATTCAGCCGAATTGATGGTGGAGGTTCTGCAGGAGTCAGGAAAGCTGGAAAAAAATCAGGAAACAAAGTTTTTAACTATTATTGACCAGCAATCCAAGAATCTTTTGGGGCAAATCGGCCAAGTGCTGGATGCAGCCAAAATTGAAGCCGGCCAATTTAGTATTAGTAAAGTAACTTCTGACATTGGAAAAGTAGTGCTAGACACAGTCGAGCCGTTTCTGCCCGAAGCGCGCAAAAAACAGATTTATCTGACCAGTGAAATCGGCTCTCCTCTGCCCAAAGTGGAGATTGACCCGCAAAGAATTACCCAAGCGCTGAATAATTTAATTTCCAATAGCTTAAAGTTTACGCCGGTGAACGGGAAAATTGTGGTTTCGGTGAAGGTTGAAAATGAAGGATTGAAAATTGCGGTCAGTGATAATGGCATTGGCATCCCCGAAGATGAACAAAAGGACTTGTTCTCCAAATATTATCAGATTCGCACCACGCCGCACCAGTTGGCCAAAAAAGGCACAGGACTGGGATTATATATAACAAAAGGTGTCGTAGAAGCACATGGCGGTACTGTCGGCGTTAAATCTGAAGGCCTGAACAAAGGCACCACCATTTACTTCATTTTGCCGTTTGTTGAAGGAATGCCGGTAGTCACCCACTCCCATTTTCCGCAATTGAGCCCAACTCCCTTTTCCCAAACCGTAAACTAAGATTCACCATTTCGAAGCATTGGACCGTAAGCAATTGTTTCCAGAAGAATAACATCTGCCTCGGACAAAACCGATTCTGTTTGACCTTTAAGAATCATCTTTCCATCTTTAATTTGCATGCTTACATAGGGATTCCTTGCGGATGAACTTGAAAACCAAGGATAACCCATTGAGTCAAGAGCAATCATCTCATTGACGTGGTCTTGAAACCTTACCGAGTGGTACCATTCGGGAGAGAATTCTCCAATTCCTTTCATATGTAATTCACGCGTTTCGGGTACTCCAAATTTCCACATTACATTCTCGGCGTCATTACCTTTTTGATAAGCCTCAGCTAAATATCGTAAAAATTCTTCTTCACGTGATGGATCTACCTCAAACTGCCTAAAAAATGGTTCGAGAAGTACTCTGTTTAATTGCTCCTGCTCTTCTTGTAACTCATGGTGTACAAACAAATGCTTGATAAAGACATACTCTTGAAAATCCGTTGTGTCTTCCATCCATCGATGATCTCTATCTGGCGCCCAATCGAACGCCAAATACGGCCCTGGCATCCAACCATCTCCTGAATCTGGAAAAATAACTATTTTCCCATGTCCTTCAAGCTTAATTTCTTGATGCGTAATTCCCTCATTAACAACATCTTCCACTTTGTATCCTGCCAAGCTATCCCGCACTTTTGGATTTGTCCTTAATTTAATTGCTTCATAGGCTGTATTTATTTCTACCATTTTTTTATGCGCCAACACGCGAAGCCCTTCTAATGCAAGTCCGTGGTTTCTTGCTTCTTCTTCGGAAATGCCGGCTTTATTTCTTAAGGCTTTTCCAATAGCTTCCCATTTCTTATCATCTTCCATATCTACCACATCTCCAGGCATTCCATGCATAGTATCCCAAACGGTCTTAAAATCTAAAGTTGAATATCTTTCTCTAAATGATGCATCACTATTTAAAGAGGGGGCTATCATATCGGGATGATAAAGCCTAGCTTTTGCGATATAGATAGCTCTTACTTGCGCAAAATCTGCATCCTGAGGAAGCCCTAAAAATCCATATGGGTCTTTTAAAATTTCTGCGTGCAATCCAGATGCAATATCTGAAAATTCCAAAGGACGACTTTGTTCTATTCTACTCATAAGGATTGCGATTATAACAGAATATAAGTCTAAATCCAAGCCTAATAATTTTAGGGGTTCAACCCTAATTTAACTTTAGCAAGTTCCTTAAGGCGTCGCCTTGCGAAGCTAAAATTGACTAATTGATGCTGAAGGTTTGGCCGTCGGAAACAACCTCCACCGCTCCATTTTTGTCAGTTCGCAAAGTTTTGATGTTGTGAGATTTGAGTAAATCCAAGGCTGATTGTGCCGGATGTCCATAACGGTTATTAGCCCCGACTGAGATAATGGCCAGCGAGGGATTTATGACTGACAGAAAATAATCGCTCATGCCCGTTTTTGAACCATGATGCGGCACTTTGAGAACACCCACCTTCCCCGCTTCTGCTGCAATCTTATCTTCAACATTTGCGCCGGCATCGCCAGTCAAAAGCATTGTGAAATTTCCGTATGTGAAAAGTTGCACCAGACAAAATCCGTTTAAATCCAGATTTTGGTTATCATTTATGCCATTTGCAGCTTGTAGTTGCGACTGAATGAGCCATTCAGCGCTAGGCCAAAGAGTGAGAAGTTCGGTTTTGTCCGTCAAATCAACCCGGTCGCCGGCAAAAAGATACTTAGCAGTTAACTTTTGCGCCGCTAACGAATCTTCTAGTCGTTTGTATGTCGCAGTCTGTCCCAGCACTTTCTCTGTAACAAAATGTAAAACAGTATATCTTTTTAATACATCCACCAGCCCCGCGGCGTGATCGGTATGTGGATGAGTTAGTACCATTAGCTCAATTGTCCGGTCCCAAAACGGCAAGTGGCTGGAAAGACAGTTAAGAATTGAATCGTCCGGACCGCCGTCCACCAAAATGTCGCTGCCGTTTGGCGTCCGAATTAAAATCCCGTCCCCCTGCCCCACGTCGCAAACCACAACGTGCAATTTGCCGTCGTTAAGCTTGGCGTTTTGGTAAAAAAAGATTCCCGCCAGCAAGAATAAACTTGTTAAAGTCAGTAGGAAGTATTTACGCACGGTTTTTCTGGAACGCAAAAGCCAAAATTGCGATCAAGATTAGATAATAAGCGGCCACCAATTGCCAAGGAACATTTTGCAAAACCAGCGAACCTTTGAGATGGGCGAAAAAATTGGCCATGAACTCAAAAAACAGCAAAAACGGCAGACAAAGATACAACAAAAGCTTCGCCAACGGCTCAAAAACAAAAGCGCTGATGGCCGCAAAGCCGCCTAAAATCATCAGAATCGGCACCGTCCACAGCACCAACGCGTTGACAACAATTGACCAGACTGAATAAACGCCAAAACCGGAAACCAGAATCGGCAAAGTGGCAATTTGCGCCGAGAAAGTGGTGATTAAATCCGCAGTGATGCCATTTTCGAAACGCTTCAGTAGTCTTGGGATCACCAAAATCCCCGCCGTCGAAGCAAAAGATAGCTGAAACCCAACATCGGTCAAAAAATTTGGCTGCCACAATAACATCACTGAAGCCGTCAGGAAAAGCGCGTACAGACCATCCCGCTGCTTCCCCAAAATCTGGGCGGAAAACGCAATTACAGCCATTATGGAAGCTCTGACGATAGACGCCTGAAAACCGGCCAAAAAATCATAGAAAATAATTCCAGTAACACTTAGAAAAATCGCCGCTTGCCGTCTTAAAAGTAGTGCAAAAATGTAAAAGAAAAATCCGCCGACCATGGTCACATTCATTCCCGACGCCGCAATCACGTGCATTACGCCGACTGTTTTAAGGTTAGCCAAAAATGTTTTGGAGAAATCGACTTTAAAACCAAACACAATCCCCAATAAAAGCGCCGCCGAATCTTTGGGCATATTAGCCTCGAAATTCAGAATGATTTTTTGGCGGATTGAATTAATGATTGCTAAGAAATAATTTTCACTATTTTTCACGCTCTCGATTTTAGGAAAACTTAACGTCAAAATCTCGTGGTTTCCGCTTAGCAGTTTTACTTTCAATTTGCCAGAAACCATTATTATCTCTCCATATTGATGCTCCGGATAACCAACTGTTTGCACAAAAACTGTTTCTCCGCTGGGCAAATTAACTGAAAAGTTTTGGGAATTGCCGAAAAACTTGGGATCAGAAGAAACCGTTGAAATAAAACTCACCTGCTCCCCATCTTGGTACTGAGTTTGTGAAGAATAAAACCAA
Source organism: Patescibacteria group bacterium (assembly GCA_035510555.1). Taxonomy (GTDB): domain Bacteria; phylum Patescibacteriota; class Microgenomatia; order Levybacterales; family UBA12049; genus DATKGX01. The sequence continues at coordinate 27,478 of DATKGX010000003.1, forward strand.
TAGATCCTCAACGCGAGAATCAAGATTAGTACTGAAACAAAAATTAGATGAACTCTTGTCATTAGAAATTAGAACAATTAGGTCAATTAGAAATTTAATAAACGCTTATTTTATCCTTTATTTCGTCGAAAACCTTGCTGGAAACTGCTTTTTTATCTAAAAGTTCGTTGATGTTTGAATACGGCCGGCCGTTAACGATCCTGGCGACAGTCGCCGGCCCCACCCCGGGCAATGAATCAAGTGAATCCGAAGACGCGGTGTTAATATTGATGAGAGTTTGAGAGCCAATTGAGTTTTGGCCATCGGAGCTTGTGATTTGAGCCGTTTCGCCTATTTTTGGAATATACACTTTTGTCCCGTCGTATAGCTTGGCTGCCAAATTTAAGTTTTTTTCTACCCAAGCCCGGTCTGCATCCGCCGACAGCCCTCGTGATGACACTAAAACATCTTTAATAATTGAATTGGCGGCTAATTTATAAACCCCCGGTGCCGCCACCGCCCCTTCAATATCGACTTGGATTGTATTTTGTAGTTTAGCTGAACTAGTACTATTCTCCGTTGTACCGGATCTAAAACTAAGGTCTTGTGGCTTGGAGAACGACCCCAATAAAGCAGTCAAACCATATGCAAAGAATATCAAACCACAGAAACAGAGGGCTATTGGCAGCCAGTATTTCTTAAGAAGGGGCAACCATTGGGCAAGAATGGCTTCAAAATCCATACCTAACATAATTTTAAATTATTAATTATGAATTATTAATGGGTGGCGAAGGAGCAATTCGTTTTGAAGTGAATCGAAAACCGTCAGAGGTTTGGAACATAAATTTGAAAAAGGGTTTCGTTTAGCGAGCGGGCTGATTTTTGAATTTTGAGGATAAACTTGGCGAGCGTCACTGAAAAGCACGATTGCGACCGGAGACAGAACTCCGGAAATCTCAGCAATCAACTAACCACGAAATTAATCAACTTACCTTCGACATAAATTACTTTCTTAATTGACTGGTTTTCGATGTGATTTGATACCTTTGGACTATGTTTTGCGGCTTCTTCAATCTCTTTTTGTAGTTTAATTTTCGTATTTTGAACTTCTATCGTGCCACGAAGTTTTCCATTAACCTGAACCACGACTGACACCATTTCCTCGATTAGATATTTAGCCTGATATGACGGCCAATTCTCTAAATGGACCGAGTTATCAATTAAACCTTTTGACTGCCAGAGTTCTTCGGCTATAAATGGCGCAAACGGCGCCAACAGCTTCAAAAGCGTCGCGTATTCTTCCTTACCAACTGTTTCTTTCGCGCTTAAATAATTTAGCCAAGTCATTAGTTGAGCCACGGCGGTATTAAACTGGAAATTGTCAAGATCGTCCCCCACCTTTTTGATTGTCTTGTGCATTTGCGTTAAGTCGGATTGCGATAATTTAGCTTCGGAAACTTTTTCGGACAGCTCCCACACTCTTTTTAAGAAGCGATAGATTCCCGAAATGGCCGAAGTTGACCAAGGAGCGGTCGCTTCGTACGGCATCATAAAACAAAGATACAGTCTGACCGCGTCGGCGCCATATTCCTTAACGACTTCGTCGGGATTAACCACATTCCCCTTGCTTTTGCTCATGCGGTTGCCGTCCGGCCCCAAAATTACTCCGTGCTGCACCCGCTTTTTGGCAAATTCACTAAACTCTACCAAACCTAAGTCTTTGAAGAACTTGGTGAAAAACCGGGCGTACAAAGTGTGGCCCAAAGTGTGCTCCGCTCCGCCGAAATAAACGTCAATCGGCATTAATTTTGCGACTTTTGCTTCATCAAAGGGTCCATTTTTGAACTGAGGCGAACAATAACGGTAGTAATACCAGGCACTGTCAAAAAAAGTATCCAGTGTTTCCGCGTCTCTTTTGGCCAAACCAGCGCATTTCGGACATTTGACATTAAGCCACTCTTCATCGGTGGCC
>DATKGX010000004.1:0-22026 GCA_035510555.1 Patescibacteria group bacterium
ACTTTGGGGCTCGTTTGCACTGTTTGCAAAAACAGGAATTACGTCACGACCAGAAATAAGCTAAATACGGAAGAAAAGTTATTGCTCAAGAAGTATTGCAAACACTGTCGAAAGGTCACCGAGCACAAAGAAAACGAAAAGTTAAAATAACCCCTGTTTCTTCCGTAATTGCTAGATTTGCTCATTCCCAGTATAATAAAGCCATAGGGATGTGGTGAAATGGCATCACAGCAGTCTCCAAAACTGCTTTTCTCAGTTCGAATCTGAGCATCCCTGCTTAATTAAGGTTTTATAATTGACATTAGATATAGATTCTGCTCTAATAGTGTTATGACAAAAGGACTTAGGCCGCCAGAGGGAATATCACACGAAATGCTAAAAGAATTAGGTTTTAGCCCACGGGAGATTGCGGGGCGTGAGCCGAAAAGGCGTCCACGACGTGCAATGCCACCAGTTTCCCCGGAAGAAAGGACAAGGCTTAATAATATGGAGTTGGGAGTAGAGCCGAAAGAGCCACAATCACCCCGAGTGCCAGCGGTAGAACCACCAGCTACTCCTACCATTACCAGTCAGGATAGTCCAAAAATTGTAGTGATGAACACAGGAGCAAGACCAACTGAAGTTATTGATGAAGCAGAGCTTAAGGCATCAGAGCAGTCGGCAGCAGAAGTTCCACAACAAACAGGATGGTTAGCAAGGCTTAGAAAAGCTCTTTCATAGTCCCAGAAGGCGTAGGGAAAAGTTCAATAAATTCGATATCAAACTCCCCAAAGAAAGGCCGCCGATTGGAAACAAAAGTAAAAAGAAAATAATAAAAATTCCGATTGAGCCAATGGACAAATAAACCGCCGCTTCTTTGTCGGGCAAAATTAAAGCAAAAATCTTTGAACCGTCGAGCGGGGGAATCGGGATTAAATTAAAGATTGCCAATAAAATATTGATATAGACAACTGTTCCCAAGATAAATCCTAATAGTCCAGTACTGCGAATGACATCTAAAGATAAACTGGGAAATAGTAAGCGGCAAATTAAAGCAAAAGTAACAGCAATCAGTAAATTTGTGCCCGGGCCGGCTAGAGAGACTAAAGCCATGTCTTTTTTTGGTTCGCGAAAGTTAAACGGATCAACCGGTACGGGTTTGGCGGCGCCAAAAATTACCGGCGAACCGGATAAGATTAAAATTAAAGGTAAAGCAATGCTCATGATTGGGTCAATGTGGTTTTTCGGATTCAGCGTCAACCTGCCCATGAGTCTGGCAGTGGGGTCGCCCAATCTTTCCGCCACGAAACCATGGGCGATTTCATGCAGAATCGCCGAATAAATTAAAATTATTAAAGAAATCAATCCTAACAGTAAATCCATTGTAAAATCTCCTGTTTTTTAGTATACTATTAACCTAAGAAATTATCTATGGCAGCGATATGTTTTAATTGCGGCAAGGGAGTAATGTATGGGCACAACGTTTCCCATGCCAAAAACAGAACCAGGAAAATTTTTAAACCGAACTTGCATGCGGCCAGAATTATTGTGGGTGGTACAGCCAAAAAAGTCAGACTTTGTACCAAGTGCATCCGAAAATTCAAAGATGCTACTGCCAATGTTAAATCGGTTGATATTGCTCCGGAAGTCACTCCAGTTGTTGCCGCGTAGCCTTTTCGGGGACCTGTCATCACTTTATTTTTTCAGAAATTGAATGAGGGTTGGATCCGCGTTGGGATAGCCGTTGATGAAATCTTTATAACTCATTTCTTTTTTCCCTTCCACCTGAATCATTTTGTTGGGTAAAAACTTAATAATTTTGCCTTGCCCAGCGGAGCTTAAGCGAAGTTGGGTCCAAACTCCCGGCCAGGGAAAGTAGGCACGCACCATGCGGCCAATTTTTAATTCAAAATTTTTAATTTCTAATTGAGAAAGGTCGATATATCCGTCAGATTTTTGCATATATTTGGTTAAACTTGTTTTACTTTCGTCCTGCGGAACCGCTTTTGCCTTGCCCTGCAAAATATCATTAATCACCGAAACTGCTAAATTTCCTCCCAACAAATTCAACTCATTCAATAAAGAATCGGTTGTTTCATCAGGTTTTAGAACATATTCTTTTTGCGCGAAAATAGCGCCGGCGTCAACTTTGGCGCTCATCTTGATAATTGAAACGCCGGAAATTTTGTCGCCGGCTAAAATCGCCGCAGGGGCAGGGGCAGGACCGCGGTATTTGGGTAAAAGTGAGTGGTGAATGTTTAAGCTGGCATATTTGGGAACATTCAGCAGTTTTTCGGGTAAAATCAAACCGTAATCTTCAACTACTAAAAAATCCGGTTGAATCTCTTCAATTTTGGCAATTTCTTTGTCTGTCAATTTAGTCACAAGCAAGCAGGAGATTTTCTCTTCACCGGCAAATTTTTCCAGCGGGCTGCCAGGAATAGTCACGATCAAAGAAAGTCCGAACGCCTGATGAATTATTTTGGCGCCAATCAGCGAATGTTTGGTATTTCCAAAAAACACAATTTTCATAGGCCAGTTACTATTATAAGCTAAAGAGAATATAATTCAAAACCTCGGAGATTATCTAAGCCGCAAGAACCCTTCTAAGTCTTACTGCATCGCTTACATTCGCACTCTCAAAATTATCTAAGTTCAGGCTTATTAAGGCTAATCTGGCTAAAGCTTTACCGAATTTATAAGAAGGCACAATCCCCGCATTTTGTAAGGCGGAAGCCACCTGAGTGTGAGACTCAGCTCTTAAGTGATCATAATTGATAATTAGATCTCTTGATTCATGCCCCTGTATTTGTATGAGTGTTTTTGTTTGGTCTATGTAACAATCAAATATTTCACCGATTGGTGCTGGAAAGTAGCTCGAGCGATATTGGTAACGCTCTTCCTTTTCAGCGAACTCTATAAAAGCATCTTTCGCCAGTTGGCTATTGTAAAAGGCTTCATCTTTCTCAGCCTCTGTTACTTCTTCCGAGATGGTTTTCCCTACAAAAAATTTACCATATGCAACTCTAAAAAATTCGCTTGCTTTAAAATCTGTCATGAATTTAATCGGGTCTGAAGTAGTGGGTTTTTCCTTAGATGATACTGCTGATTGAGGGACATTTGGGTTTACTTCTTGTGTGTCTAAATTATCCATATATTTATTAGGCCATAAACAGCTTGTCTTGTCAACACTTTTTACGCTTTAATCCTTCGGAAACGTCCTCGTCATCCCATATCATATATAGTATTGACAGCAAAAAATAAAAGAGATATTATCTTTTTTATGTCTCAGATAGAACGAATAGAAGCGAGCTTGGGAACTTTTGGAGGAAGTGGAAGCGAGCGGGTGCCCGATGATTTAACGGTTGTATTTGATTCAGGAGATGGATTTCGGGTAGGAGTTCATAGGCAGGGTTTTGGAGATAAACTTTTGGCTAGTCGTCGGGTAGCCGTTTGGGTTAATGATTCCCAAGAGAAATGCGAGTTCTCTCTAGTCGAAGGGAAAGAGATTATTATTAGAAGGAGTAGTGGAGGCATAGCGCAATTAAGAATAGCTTTAGGAATGGGAATTTATAGAGGTCCAGACGATGAGTTGGCTAGATTTTTTCCGTTAGAAAATCCTCGCTAAATTGTGAGCTCTTCGAAGATGTCTTCGCCTTTGCGATTTTTCTTGGATTCGTAGAGCGTGCCTTTTTGTTCCAGCACCCGTTTGGGGAAGAGAATGCCGGTCAAGTGGTCAACTTCGTGTTGAATAATGGTGGCGATAAAACCTGTAAACTTTTTGTGGTGTGGTTTCTCCTCAATATCTAAATAATCCAGCCAAACCGCCTTAGCTCGTTCCACCTCACCCCAAATATTCACTAATGAAAGACAGCCTTCCAGTTTTTTCGTTTTGCCCTTGGCTTTACCAACCGTTTGACTTTCAATTTTAGTAATTTTTGGATTAATAAAAGCCTGCAGTTTGGCTTTGGGCGAGGGTTTAATTACAAAAATAGCCAGACTTTTGTTAACTTGGGGAGCGGCCAAACCAACGCCAATCGGGTCGGTGGCGGCGTCTAAAGCCTCTTCCATTTGCTCAATCAGCTTCAAAATGGTCTTGTCAACGCGCGCGACTGGTTTGGCTTTTTGGGACAGGATGGAATTTGGAGCGGTAACAATTTTCAACATTTTACTTTTGCCAAGCCTTAATGGCGTCGGACGCTTGTTGGTTCGGCCCGAAATATTTAAGCATCAAGTTCATTTCGTCAATCGCTTTCTGATTATAAGTTTGGTCAACCACCTTGCCGTTTTTATCAACCGCCAACTGGCGATAGAAAATTCCCAGCGCGTAATAAGCCTGAGCATAATCTGCTTTTAATTTAATAGTATTTTGCAAAGTGGCAACCGCGTTTTTTGAATCGCCGTTTTGTCCCTGGAGAACACCTAAGTTATAAGAAACGTCGGCGTCGGTTGGAGCCAGCTTAGCGGCTTGTTTTATGGCAGCAAGCGCCAACGGTAAATATTGAGGATTAACCTGAGAAAGGGTATAGAAGATGCGGACTTTGGTTTTCCAGAAAATAATGTCGTTCGGGTGCTCGGTGGTTACTTGGTTAGTGTCTGCGATGGCGGTATCAATTAATTGTTTGGCGATGGCCGTGTTTTGAGATTGGTTTTGTTGGTTTGGTTGTTGGGTAACTTGGGCCAAGATTGATGCTCCCAAAACGGCGTTATTATAGGCAAATTCATCTAAGAAAGTCGGTTCGCTTGGGCGAGTCGCGACGGCCATTTTTAAGAAAGGATAAGCTTTGTCATATGCGGCCATGCTAGGATTGTCATAACCTAATCCATAGTAATAATAGCGGTCGGCATTCCAGTAGGAAATAAGTGTATAAATTAAGTATCCGGAAAGTAAAATAAAGATTATGATTAAGGCCTTTTGCGCTTTGTTCAAATCGTAACTCTCTTTCTTTACTAGCGAAAAAGACAGGGTCTTTTCGAAATTAATTTTGCCCAAAAGTAAGAAGACAAAGGCGGGGAAAAGATAAAAAAGAATGTTGACCATTACCACCGAAAAGCCAAAAAAGTTGGTAATCAAAACCGTTCCATAGCCGGCCAATAACGAAAGGGCAATGAAATCGGTTCCCGTCAACTTCTTCCTTCTGGCAAACAGACTCTTGCAGGAAACGAAGAGAAAAGCTCCGATCATAAAGAGGTAAGTGATGATGCCGACAGTGCCGGTAGTCGCCAAATAGTTCAAATACTCGTTGTGCGCTTTGTTATAAAGATATTTTGCTTCCGAAGTTAGGTTGTGGGCGGCCGGACGGTATTGATAATAGGCAAAAGCGTAAGTTTCAAGACCACTGCCAAAAATCGGATTATGCAGCCAAATATCAACCGCGCCTTTCCAAACTAAAAGTCTAATTTTGCCCGAATCCGTTCCGCCCAATTCGCCAATTGCAACCGGCGAGGGTGGAGAAGTTGGTGTAACTTTACTATTGGTTTTTGTCACTGCAGTGGGTTTGGCAAAATGTTGCTGAAGACCGCTTAAAGTAAAAATGTTCAACTGTCCGAAAGGCTGGCCGGCAAAAAAGGGCACAATACCGATTGTCAGAAGCACCACGACTGCCAGTTTAAAATCTACAGTCAGATTTTTTTTGTCAAACTTAGGCTTAAGATAAAACCAGCCGTAGGCCAGTAAGAATACAGGTAAAATTACCCAAATTGCCAGAATGGCCGAGCGGGACCCCGCGTACATTAAAGCGGCATAAGTTGCCACGAAAAAAGCAAAAAGCGCAGTCCCAAGCCAAAACGGGTGGGTTTTAAGAAAGGCGAATGTTTTGTCAAAGGTCAGTTTAACGTCGGAGACAGAATTAATCAGTAAAGCGGCAATCAACGGTAAAAGCGCGGCTAAATAGGCTGCCAGCCAGTCGGGCTGGCCAAGAGTGGAAAAGATACGGACTCTCGGTTGGAAAGCTTCAGTCCAGCAGGAAACATCAAAAGTTCCCCTAAACAAAAGACAGGTTGGGTCGTAGCCGAAATGCGAAGGCAGTCCCCACAAAATCACCAACAGCGCGGAAGACAAAATAGCATAGAAAGAGCGTTTAAGAATACCTTTAGGAGCAGCCAGCATTAAAACCGTAAATGAAGCAAGAGCGGTAGTTAAAGTGGCCAGGCCTTGATACGGGATACCGGCCATATCCGGATTCTTAATTTGTGAGGAAACTAACAGCCCGATGACAAAAACAATAATTCCGGCGATATATAAATAGATTTTTTTGAACTCAAACTTGGCTTTTTCTTCTTTCTGTTCATCCCGAAGATTGGAAACAAAAGCGTAGTACAGGAAAACGTAAGCAAAAATCGAGAACAAACCGCCGTTAAAACGGGAATAATATCCCCAGAGCGAAACATGCATGTCTAAAGACAGGAAGCTACTAATTATCTGCGAAGCTAAAAACAGCAGAATTGGGATATCAAGCAGAGTACGCTGGATCTTGATTTCCTTGCGGATTACCATCTTCGTAATCCAAGCTAGACCGATTACAATTGTAATAATAAAGGTCAGCCAGAGTTTATTAAACTCAAAAAGCTCGGAAGTGTCGCTGGTAAAGGCAAGCGGAATTAAGAAGAAAAGCAGGTAAAATGAATATTCAATGACTTTATTGCAAAAATTAAATAATTTCATGGCTTAGTAGAATTAAAGTTATCCTAGCATATTGGAAAAACTACCGCAAGATGCTAAACTAGCAGATAGCGAATAGCAAATAGCGTATAGGGTTCAAAAATCATTTACCATCTGCTATCAGCCATTTGCCATAAGCCAGATTATGTTTAATAAATTCTTCAGTTTGTTTTCCCACGACATTGGGATTGATTTAGGCACTGCCAATACGCTGGTTTTTGTCCGTGGCAAAGGCATTGTTATCCGCGAGCCGTCGGTGGTAGCAATGCACAAAAAAAGCAAAAAAGTAATCGCAATCGGCATGGAAGCCAAAAAAATGGTGGGCAAAACTCCCGCTTCTATCATCACCATTAGGCCCTTGCGCGGCGGAGTCATTTCGGATTTTGATGCGACCTTAGCAATGATTTCGCATTACATCAAAAAAGTCCATGAAGTTGACAACTCTTTACCGATTAATTTCTCTCGCCCGCGGGTTGTCATTGGCATTCCTTCATCGGTAACCGAAGTCGAGAGGCGGGCGGTTTGGGAAGCGGCACTCTCAGCCGGAGCAAGGCAAGCGTATTTAATCGAAGAGCCGATGGCGGCGGCGATTGGCGAAAATATTTCGGTGTTTGCGCCGACCGGAATTATGGTGGTGGATGTTGGCGGCGGCACGACCGAAATTGCCGTTATTTCCTTGGGCGGAATTGTTGTTTCCAAATCTTTGCGGGTGGCGGGAGACGAAATGGACGCGGCGATTATCCATTACATCAGATTAAGACACGGGCTTTTGATTGGCGAGGCAACGGCGGAGGATTTAAAAATTAACGTAGGAAGCGCCTACCAACAAAGGTCAAAAGTCACCCGTTCGGCAAGCTCAGGGCAAAATTCAAAAGAGGAGGGAAAGGAAGAAGAGAGAGCGGCGATTATCAGAGGCCGTGATATCGAAACGGGTTTGCCAAAAAGTTTAAGAATAGCCGAATCCGAGGTGCGCGAGGCTTTATCGCCGGTTTTGACGCAAATCATCGATGCAATTGCGGATGTTATGGAGGATGCACCGCCGGAATTAACCAGCGACATTTTGACGCACGGGATTTTATTAACCGGCGGGGGCTCGCAGTTGCCGGGGTTTGACCGTTTAATTGTGGAAAGAACGCATTTGCCGGTTATCCGCTCCGATGATCCAATGACGTCTGTAGTTCGCGGAACAGGCAAAGTGCTGGAAGATAGTACGCTTCTGCAGCGCGTTAAAGTCATCGGCGGATTAAAATAAAATCCTATAGTTGACTTTTGTGGTCTTGAGTGTTATATTCAAGCTATATGTTGGAATATGAAACTCCAACATCGGTCGATGGAGGAGTTATCCCAGACGCAATTCCCGAAAGACCTCTTTTGCCTGCCGCTATTACTTTAAGGCCCCACCATTTCCAGAACGCATTATTTCAACAAGCATTAGCTAGGTTGCAAAGCCCGGAAGAGTTGGCATTAAAAGATGTTCAAGCTTATACTTCACCTGAGCTTCAACGAAAAGTAGATAGAACGTACATAACGGATGTTATTGGTATTACCGTAGAACACGCACAAAGTTACCAAAACCGCCTCGAAGGTTTTTTTAGAAAATTAACAGAATTGTCGGATGATGCTTCGGTTCTGTTTACACTTGCTCCTGATGGAATTTGTCTGGCAACTTGTATCGGTAGCCATTGTATGGCTAGTAATACAGATCCGATAACAAAAGAGGAATATAGGAATGGACTGTTTACTTCCATGGTGCCGGTAGACATAGTAAAAGGTGAGCAGTCACATATTTGGCAAATACAAACGTCTCTAATGCAAGCAGGATTCGTAATGGGAGAAGACTGGGATCACACGATTCCAGTAAGTTACTTGGTTTATGATTACGAAAGAAGAAGCCTGTCTACGCGTAAACCTCCTGTCCGAAAAAGAGTTGAGTTTGAAGGTTTTGTAGCAAGGGTAGGCGCGCTTAGGAGATTAATTCAGCCACCAGTTGTTGAGATAGTAACCAAAGAAGACATGCAAGAAGCTATAAGAAAATCAAATGTCGAGCATGCTTACCAAACGTATCTTAGTATGCAAGCTAGACGAAGTTATCGGGGATTGCGGTAAATCAGATATTGATTCAACCGCTTTTATTTCGCAGCGCGTTAAAGTCATCGGCGTTCTCAAGTAAGTCATTTCTCAACAACTTGTCAGAATGCTTCTAAAAGTTTAAAATGGTTGCATGCAGAAGAAGAGTTTCACTTCCTATTTCTTAGTTTTTTTTATTCTTTCACTTTTAATCTTCGGAGCTGCAAAGACAGGTTTCTTAAGTCCTCTCAATGCATTTCTGCAATCTATTTTCTCTCCGGTTCAAGCTGTGACTTACCAAACTTTTGCTAAAATTACCGATTTTGGCGCAAATTCACAAATGCAATTATTAAAAGCGCAGAATCTGGCTTCGACGCAAAAATTGGTTGATCAAAATAAGTTGCTCGCCGACAATAAGGCGCTACGGGATCAGTTCCAAACAGTCAATCCTAAGAGCGTCAATTTAATACCGGCCGATGTGGTTGGGGCGCCCGGATTTATCCCCGGACTGTCCGTTCCCGAAGTTTTAATTTTGGATCGGGGAACAAGCGACGGCGTAAAGCTAGGCGATGCGGTAGTTTACCAAAATAATTTGGTGGGGAAAATTACGCAAGTGACGGCGGAGCTATCCAGCGTTGCGCTAGTTACGGATTCCTCGTCGCAATTCACTGCTAAAACTTTAGCGACACAAGCTCAAGGCGTAGTAAAAGGGCAGGGAGGCGGCGAAATAATTCTTGATAACGTCGTGTTGTCGGACAATCTCAAAAAAAATGACTTGGTTTTGACAGCTGGCGCTATAAACTTACAAAACAGCGGGTTTCCGCCTGACCTAACCGTTGGCAAAATCATCTCAATTAGCAAAAACCCCAGCGACCTCTTTCAAAAAGCGAACATGCAGCCTTTGGTGAATTTTAATAATTTACAAAAAGTTTTTGTTGTCGTTAATTACTAATGAAATTTCTGGCAGTCGTCTTTTTATTGCTGGCACTTCTTTCAGAAGTAAGCCTAACAACCATCCCATTTATTTTTTTGGTTTTGCTTTGTCTGATGGTGGTATTTAAGGGAAATTGGCTGTTTGCTGCCGCTTTTGTTTTCGGTTTATTGTTTGATCTTTTGTCATTTAAAACGGTTGGATTTTCGAGCTCATTACTCGTTGTCTTTCTCTTTTTAGTGCTTCTTTACCAAAGCAAATTTGAAATCACCACCGGTTATTTCGTACTCATATCCTCGTTTCTAGGTAGCTTTTTGTTCTTAGCATTATCCGGATATCATAATTCACTGATTTTAGAGTCGCTCCTAAGCGCGATTATTGGGTTTTTATTGTTTAAATTAATTCAAAGATTCACAAAATCATTAATCACTAATCCTTAATCATTTATTACTATGAATAGAACCGGAGTTGCTTTTGGCGATTACATTTCCAAAGGGGACTATAAAAGAAAAAACTGGGGCTACGAAGACGAAACACATTTCAACCGGAATTACTTTTTGCTTTTTCTTGCCATTTTTTTGTTCGCGGTACTAATCTTCCGGCTTTTTTTCTTGCAGATAATCCAGGGATACTATTATAGATATCTGTCGGATAACAATCGGACAAAAACCGTGACAGTTCACGCGCCACGGGGCATCATTTTTGACCGAAATGGCGTGCCTTTGGTTTTTAACCTGCCCGGATTTAGAGAGAGTGTTAACGGTAAAACAGTTTTAATTCCCAAAGACCAAGCACTAGGTTTAATTGCCTCAGGGAAAAACAATCTGGAGGTAGATACTCTCAGAAATTATCCTTACAAAGACGCTTTTGCACATGTTTTAGGCTATGTCGGGCAGATTTCCAAAGATGAGTTGGCCGACCCGTTGCATTCCGACTATTCATCGGGGGACATCATCGGTAAAAGTGGGATTGAACAGCAATATGAGCCTATGCTGAGGGGTGTGGATGGGAAACAATTATTTGAAGTTGATGCCCAAGGTAATTTGACCCGCAAACTTGGACAGCAGGATCCAATTTCCGGACAAAATATCACTTTAACTTTGGATGCAAAGCTGCAAGAGGCAGTTTTTGCCGCGATGAATGGCGTTAAAAAAGGCGCGGCCATCGTTTCGACTCCCAAGGGCGAAATTCTGGCGCTTATTTCCAAGCCCTCGTTTGACCCAAACCTATTTACGATGGGCGAAAGTTACAAAATTGCCAGCAATGGCGCATATCTTACTTTGTCGGACGTGCTCTTGGATGGACAAAACCAGCCGCTTTTAAATCGGGCAATTGGCGGAACTTATCCGCCCGGCTCGACCTTTAAGTTAATCGTTGCGTCGGCAGGCTTAAAAAATAATATCATTGACGAAAACTGGCAAGTTGATGACACCGGAATTTTAAAAGTCGGGGATTTCTCTTTTTCCAACTGGTATTACACCGGTTACGGTGGCACCGACGGGCAGGTGAATATCGTCAAAGGAATCAAACGCTCAAATGACATTTTCTTCTATAAACTGGCGGAAAAAGTGGGAGTTGATCAGGTTTCGGCCACCGCCAAGCAGTTTGGTTTGGGCCAGAAATTAGGAATTGATCTAGGAGGCGAGCAGGCGGGAGTGGTGCCGACCCAGGAGTGGAAATTAAAAAATATCGGCGAGCAGTGGTATTTGGGTGACACTTACCATTACGGAATCGGACAGGGATATTTATTGACGACGCCACTTCAGGTTAATGGTTGGACGCAAGCAATTGCAAATGACGGAACGTTATACATTCCGCATTTGCTTAAGAATCAAGAATCAAGAATCAAGAATCAAGATTTGCTGGATGCGCATTCTTCGGATTTGATTAAGGAAGGAATGGTGGAGGCGTGCAGTCCCGGCGGGGTGGCTTGGCCATTGTTCAATTACGAAATTAAAAATGCCAAACTAGCAATCGATGGAAAAAATATTTTAGGAGTTGATCCTTCTTCCGGTTCTGCCGATATGCGCCATGTGGTGGTGGCCTGCAAAACGGGAACGGCGGAAAACGGCGGTAATAATACGCTGGCGCACGCTTGGATTACGTTATTTGCGCCGGCTTACAATCCGCAAATCGTGGTCACAGTGCTTTCGGAAAATAGCGGCGAAGGAAGTAACGTTGCTGGCCCAATCGCCAAACAGATCTTAGACAGCTGGTTTGGTGGGAGATAAACTAACCGGATGTCCTACGTGATGGGCTTCTATTAAAGCTTCTCTTACCAACGCTAAGTTCAATATTACATTAGTTAAATCTATTTGTAGATTATCGGGAATCCCCATTTTAAGCGCTGTTTCAGCCCATCGGCGGGCAATATTAAAGTCTTTTTCATTGCCCTTAAAATCTTGCCTAATGAGCGGATCTTCCATAGAGTGGACGAGGTTAATTCTAATGGTATATTTAGGTGTATAGCGCTTTTCGTCTGAATCTTCCAGATCAAGATCTATTAATGCTTTCTCGACAGTAACTAAATTTACAGTCCGGTTAAGACCCTCTATCATAGGGGGAATTACTCCAAAAACCGGTTTAAATTCTCCTCTCGCTTCTGATTCTGTCATTACGTGAGAGATGATAGCAGGGAAACTATAAGTTGTCAAGAAAAGTTTGTTCAAAAACTCTAAATCGTATATCATAAATTTATGACTGAACGGGAGCATTATTTAGGGTTTACGCTGGTAAGTGGAATTGGGCCGAAAAGATTTGCGTCATTATTAACAATTTTCAAAACCGCTAAAAACATTTGGGAAGCTTCGGAAATAGAATTAAAAGCGGCGGGGTTGGGCCCAATCTCTACACAAAAATTCATTAATTTTAAAAAAGAGTTCGATTTTGGTTCATACGCACGAAAATTAGAAAAAGCCGGAGTTGGTTTTGTGGCGCTTTGCGACAAAAATTATCCCAAGCTTTTAAAAGCCTTGGATGACGCACCGATAGTTTTGTTCACGCGCGGAGATTTCAGCTTAGTCAATTTCGAGCGAACCATTGGTGTGGTGGGAACGCGAAAAATTACCAATTATGGTAGGGAAGTGACAAATCTTTTCGCAACTGATTTGGCGATGAACGGTTTCACCATTGTCTTGGGTTTGGCGATGGGAGTGGATGCCGTGGCCGGTTGGTCGGCAATTGCGGCGGGTGGCAAAACCGTGGCGGTTCTCGGCTCAGGAATTGATCTTTGTTATCCGCCGGTGAATAAGCCGCTTTACGACAAAATTATCAAGGATGGTGGAGTAGTGGTATCGGAATTTCCCATGGGACTAGAGCCTAATCCCGGCACTTTTCCCTCAAGAAATAGAATCATCGCGGGTTTATCGCTTGGCGTTCTGGTTACCGAAGGAGCGGAGGATAGCGGTAGTTTAATTACCGCAAATGTTGCCTTGGCTATCAACCGGCCGGCCTTTGCCATTCCCGGACCGATTACTTCCAGTCTTTCGAAAGCGCCGCTAAAATTAATTGCCAAAGGCGGGAAATTAGTGACGTCGGCGGAAGACATTCAAAAAGAATTAGGAATTAAGAATTATGAATTAAGAATGAAAAAAACGGACACGAAGTTTCATAATTTATCAAAAGATGAGCTAAAAATTGTTCAGCTTTTAGAAAATGAAGGGTTGAGTTTTGACGAAATCGTCCGTAACTCCAAGCTCGATTCCTCGGCAGTCGGCAGTTTGCTTTCAATGATGGAAATAAAGGGAATTCTCCGAAACTGCGACGGCCTCTTCCAACTTGCTGCTTAATCCTGAATGACAATTCCAGCTTGTAATCGCAGAAATCTTCTGTATAATACAAATCACTTATGGCAGCAGAACGTATAGTTGCTTTTGGTCGGAATATCGATGTAGTTGTTCCAAGCGAAAAACTAATTCCTGGCATTCGTTTGTATATGGCTGGTCCGGACGGTTTTGCGCAAAGCACTCAAGAGTTTCACGCAAAGATGTGCGATTTCGTAGCCGAAATGGGCGGTGAGCCGTTGGATCCATGGGAATTAACTCCGGATCTTCAAAATAGAGTAATTGCCGTTTCAAATATGCCACTGGGTCCGAAAAAAGAACAGGCATGGAAAGAGCTAAACGCAATACTTGGGCAAAATAATAGAAACTCTATCGAAAGGTCAACGGGTGTAGTTGCCAATCTTGATGGCGTTGACGTTGATAGTGGGACTGCCAGCGAAATTGGATTTGCGTATGGTCACGCTGAGGCGTCGGGTATAAAAAGACCAATTATTGGTTACCGCGGGGATTTTAGGTTAAGCGCTGATAATATTGGTAGCACTGTTAATCTTCAAGTAGAATACTTTATTCGCGCCAGCGGAGGAACAATAATAACGGATATTAAAGATTTGCCTAAAGCATTACTTGCGTTCTTCGGAGAAAATGTTGCATAAAAGCTTTATACGCGATTTTTAGAGTCGCGTGGAGTATTGCCTCTTGACAGCTACTGTATAATTTAGACTACAATTTTGGGATACTATTATTATGAAGACGTTAGTTGTTGTTGAATCACCGACCAAAGCCAAAACAATCGGCCGTTTTTTAGGAGATGGTTATGAAATTGTTGCCTCGATGGGCCATATTATGGATTTGCCAAAATCCACTTTGGGTATTGACGTTGAAAAAAACTTTGCGCCTGATTACCAAATGATGGCGGATAAGAAAAAAGTTATAGCTGAACTTAAATCAGCCGCAAAAACCGCTGACAAGATAATTTTAGCGACTGATCCTGACCGTGAAGGAGAAGCAATCGCCGCGCACATCAAAGAACTACTAGCTCAAAAATCAAAAGTTAAAAGTCAAAGCTTTAAGCGGATCGCCTTTCATGAAATTACCAAAGAAGCAATCGAGGAGGCGCTGAAATCACCGCGGGCGATTGATGAAAATTTAGTTGACGCGCAAACCGCCCGGAGAGTGCTAGATAGGCTAGTGGGTTATAAATTATCGCCAATTCTATGGCGGAAAGTGCGGCGGGGTTTGTCGGCCGGCCGCGTCCAGTCGGTGGCTTTGCGGTTGATTGTGGAGAGAGAAAGGGAAATCGAGAAGTTTAAAAAAGAAAACTATTGGACAATAGCTGTAAATCTCTCACGGGGTTCCATCAGTCGGCAATCGCACGTTGCAGATGACGCTCGCCAGACTTCAGTCCAAAGTTCAGAACAGCCACGCTCGCTAAACGAAAGCCTTTCTTCAAATTCGGCGAACAAAGATGCGACGGCTTTCAATTCATCCGCAAGTGAATTGCCTCCTTCCGGAACCCAGTTTGAGTTAATTGAAATCAATGGTCAAAAAATTGAAGTCAGTGAAAAACTCAAGCTTTATGACGGGGAATATACTTTTGCCAAAACCAGCATTGATACAGAGGAAAAGGCTAAAGCAATAGAAGTAGATTTAAAGACAAAAGAGTTTAAAGTTTCCGATGTCACAAAAAAAGAAATGCGCCGCAGCCCGCCGCCGCCATACACTACCTCAACGCTGCAGCAGGACGCGGCCAGAAGAATGGGGATGTCCGGAAAAAGGACGATGAGTTTGGCACAAAAACTGTACGAGGAAGGTTTTATAACTTACCACAGAACCGATTCGGTGGCGATGGCATCTTCGGCGGTTTCATCAATCAGAAATTATGTCGAAAAAGAATACGGCGCAAAATACATCCCCGTTGCCCCAAGGCTTTACAAAGCAAAGCAAAAACTGGCGCAGGAAGCGCATGAGGCAATTAGGCCAACCAATGTTAGCGCTCAAGCTTCAGCTATCAATGACAAGCTGGGAGCGCAATATGCCAAGCTGTACGAGATAATCTGGAGAAGAGCGGTCAGCACGCAAATGGAGGATGCGATAACGGAGTCAACAGTGGTGCTTGTCACAACTGCTAACGAACAACAACTAACTCCTAACAATTCAAAAGTCAGTAGTCAGAAGCCAGAAGTTAGCAGCTATTTATTGAAAGCTAACGGTTCGGTGTTGGTGTTTGACGGATTCCTCAAGGTTAACCCGTTTGCCCTAAATGACAATAAATTGCCGGATTTTACGGCCGGCGAAAACTTGGATTATGTAAACTCATTATCAGAAGCACACGTTACTATGCCGCCACCCCGCTATAACGACGCCTCAATCATCAAAGCTTTAGAAGAAGAGGGGATTGGCAGACCTTCAACTTACGCCACAATTATTTCAACCATTGAGAGCAGGCAATATATCGAAAGAAACGAAGGAAAGTTTTTGCCAACCAGCGTTGGGTTTGCCGTCAACGATTTTTTGGTGACAAATTTTTCCACGATTGACGATATTCCGTTTACCGCCCAGATGGAAGATGAACTGGACGAAATTGCCAACGGTAAAAAGAAGTGGTCACCGGTAATTAAGCAGTTTTACGATCCGTTTGAAAAGACTTTGGAAAAGGTGGGAGAGGCGGCAAGAGTAAAAATTGAAGTTGAAAAAACCAGCGAGATTTGTCCTTTGGACGGCGGGCATTTAATAATTAGAATTGGGCGGTTTGGAAAATTTATGGCTTGCGAGAATTTTCCGGAGTGTAAATTTACAAAAGCTTTCTCCCAAGATACTGGTTTAATTTGCCCTAAAGATGGAGGAAAAATTGTGTTCAAAAAGACTAAAAAAGGCCGCCGCTTTTATGGATGTTCAAATTACCCAAAATGCGATTTTGCCAGTTGGAAAATAGAAGATATCAAGAATCCAAAAGGAGGAAGTACAAAAGAGTCGTTAGCTAAAAAAGAAGAAGCCCGCGCAAAAGTTACTGAGTAAAATTAAAAGTGGAAAGAAAATTTTCCAATCCACTTTCAACCTCCTCTTCGGAAAGAGGCGGCGTAATACCAGATTGCGCTTCAATAAAAATA
Source organism: Patescibacteria group bacterium (assembly GCA_035510555.1). Classification (GTDB taxonomy): domain Bacteria; phylum Patescibacteriota; class Microgenomatia; order Levybacterales; family UBA12049; genus DATKGX01. The sequence goes on from DATKGX010000004.1 coordinate 16,528, forward strand.
CTGTAATTATTGTGGGATAAATAAGCCTTAGGGCCCCCAGCCCCTGATATACCCACTAACCCGTTTATTATTGTAACTTTATTCCCGTTAATTGTTTTTTCTGCAAAAGTTACATTTTTTAGGGGAGGGTCGTTAATATTTCCTGCAGCGTCAAGGTTATGCGGGTTAAAATATTTTAAAATAAAATCTTTGGCAGAGATTCCGCCGGTATTTTCAATCACTCTTATATCCGCGCTAAATGAATTTTGGTCACTAATGGTAATTGGATTAATCATTTCTTGAGCATAGTAACGGCTAGAGATATTATTTCTCACCTGCCAATTTTGCGGATGTTTAAATGAAAACCCATATTGAGCATTGGTGTATGTTATTAAGTTTACTGTTTCACCGGTTTGGGTGTTTTGATCAGTGAATTTAAATGTCGATAGCATTTTGATAACAATCTGTCTCATTTCATCAATGCTTTCTTGACTTACTGCCGGAATTACATTGCCGTTTTTATCAAATAATCCCATGCCCTTGTTAGACATAAAATGATATTGAATTGTTTTACTCCCATTCTCTGTAGAAATAAGGTAGAAGAAATCTTGCTCAAAATTCTTATCTGGAGTATCAATGCTAACCTTTGAGGCCGGGAAACCATTTATTTTTAATTCCCCGGTTTTGGTATCGTTACTCGTTAATGAAATAAAAACTTCCGGGCCAAATCCGTCAGGCGTGTTAAGATTATTCTGACCAGCTACGTAGAACCTGTTCGAATAATATGAGACTTTGTCGGAAGGATATCTAATGGTCCAACCCTCTTCCTTGTTTTCATAAGTTCTCCAACTTGCTGTCTCCGAAGCTGTAAGCGTGGGCAATTTAACTTCTTCAATAGGAGTTGGCGTAGGAGTTTTTATTGTAGTAACAGATGGTTTGGGGTGGATGCCTAATTTCTCAAGCAATAAATACCCGCCGAAAGGCACTGCCAAAACTAAAAGCAGTAAAATAATCAAAGCTGCTATTTTTAACTTCGGAAGCTGCTTTTTGGGCTCAATTTTCTGTTCAGTCGGCTGAATAGGTTCAGGCGCTGGCTGTATGGGTTTATTTGGTTCCATAAAATAATTCTTTCAGAAAAAACTCAGGCCGTCAATTAGAAAATCCTGACCAAAAAGATTAGGGCGACAATAACCACTGCTTGATTTACAAATCCCCATGGTAGACCTTTTTCAGTATCGAATTTCTTTCCCAAGTCATAACTCCATTTAAAGGGTGGAATATTCCATCCCAAGAACAAGTACGGAGCAGTTATCCAATCTGGTAATTGAGCCACGATAATTATTAGAATAGCGTATAGAGGATTGGTGGAAGGGAAAAATAAAGCAATTAATGCTCCTGACAAAACGAATCCTAGTAAAAGATCAACTACACTTTCGATAGTAAATCTAGTTTTACTTTTTCTGTCTCTGTTAGTGGCTGTGTCCCAATGCGGGACAGTATCTGCTAAGTAATGAGAGGCGAAAGCAATCGGGATGGCAAGAGCGGGGTTACCAATTTTGGCAGCGATTATTGTTCCAATTAAGGCGTGTCCGGTTGCAGTCATGTATTTTATTATAGTTCACAATTGGTGAGTTATGTCAAGGATTTCGGGGTCCTGTCGCCGATTTCCCTCCCGCCAGTGCTCGTTCACGATTCACTGACTACGCGCTGTCGGAAACCCTTCCATCGGCACCACCCCTTTTACGCTTTGCGCATTCGGCTGCGTATTGGCAAATTGGGAATTGGGATTTGATTAGAAATTTTACTTATTCCAACTCTTCTCTTTTATTCGCCAGGAATAAAAACCACTGTTCGAAAAAGCCGAATAGGCCTTTAAATGGGGCTTCGATTAAAAAATCAATAATCAGCAAGATAAAATTGATTTGCGTAAAGCCCTCGGTCAGCCTGCGGCCGACACGCACAATCGGTACAAAGAAAAAGTCAAAAAGCGGGCCAAACAAGCTGGTTTTGGAAATAACAGAATAAATGTTGGCGGTTTGATAAATCCGGTAGGCCAGAAAAGAGATAATCGCTATAAAGAATAGGAAAATAATCTGACTTAAAGGATTAAAATGCAGTAGCGTTAGTCCCCAAACAATTAGTCCGAAAACCAAGCCAATACTCAAAAGCCAAAGAATTGAAAAAACATAATCTTTAACCGCATGTCCGCTGTCTTTTTTAAGTTTTATCCTTAAAGTCGGAATTATTTTGGGATTGTCAGTAAACAAGAGCTCGCGGATATCCAAATAAATAAGGTTAGAATTCTGGGCATTTGGCGTTTTAATCAATAAGCCTGAAGCGACCATCAAAAACGGCGGAACGATGGTATTAAGCCCAATCGACGCCCACTGAATCTGTCCGTATAAAAGTCTTTCAAAAGTGCCTTCAACAAAAAGCGCCACAAAAGCCTTGGTAAAAAGAATAAAGACAAAGCTGCGGATAATGGCGGTCCTGATTTTCTTGCCGATGTTTTTATAACGCATCTGACAAATCGCAATAATTCTTTCTTTAAATTTCTCCGGCTCCTTAACGAGGGTTTTAATGGCTGTATGCTCCCGAAGCATTAGATCGTAAAGGATTAAAAACGGCGGAGTTTTTTTCTTAATGTGATTAAAAATCCGATCTTTCCTGGGGTAATGTAATTCGTACTCAATTTCTTTGTAGCCATTACTAAAACCGGACGCCACTTGGCTGAAATTTCCATCCGTTAGTCGGCCGAAGAGCTGCGTCCATAGCCGGTATCTTAAAAAGGCCAAATCATCGTGGGCAAAATTCTTGCGGACGGCAATAAACACCTGCACGTCTTTGGTTTGCGCCGAATCATCGACAATTTCAACCGAGTCTTTAAGAATCTGAAACATAAAATTGCACAGTGCTTCTTTTTCAAAATGCGGCAAGAGGATGGTATCGATTTCGCAGGACAACAGCTGGACGATGTAGCTATAAATATCAACTTTTGGCAATAGTTTTTTAGCCAGAATTTCATTTTTTAATTTTAAATAAAGAGTAATTGAAGTAGCGACTTTAATGACAATTGACTCGGGGACGGTAGCATCGGCGAAATAGCCTGCCCAAATCAGTTCGCGGACTAGATCCTGCGCAATGGAGTTTGGCGCCGCGTCCAAAAATAACATTCGCTTTAAGGTCCTTTCAATGGTGCGTCTTAAAATTGTTTCTTCGCCGCCGTAGTCCATGGCGGTTCGTAGTTTCTCGTAATAGGAGACAACTTTGGAAACAAGAATATTGACGGAAATTTTGTTGCCGGTGTCGAAGGTAGCTTTCGGTTCGAAGGCCTTAATTAAAGCGGTGGCCAGTTTTGAAAAAGAATCGGAATCTGAAGACATGGCGGTATTATAACGAAATAATTGCTAGATTGCTATATTGCTCGATTGCTCCATTTTTAAAGTAATTCAACAATTGAACAATGAAACAATTTAACAATGTTGAATATTTTAGTATAATATCAAACATGATTAAGTTAAAAGCGGCGCAGTTAAGAACAAGTCAGCCGTCAAAAGAGGATTTAAAGAAGATTAAAAGAAGGGATATTTATTTTATTCTTGATAATATTTTAGATACTTATAACACCGGCGGCATTTTCCGACTTGGGGACGCGTTGGGAGTCAAGAAAATATTTCTCTGCGGAGTAACCGAAACGCCACCCAACACGCGGATTAAAAAAGCTTCGATTAATACGACCGAATGGGTTCAATGGCAATATTTTAGCTCTGCAAAAGAAGCGATTAAAGATTTAAGATTAAAGATTAAAGATATCAAGATTATTGCGGTGGAACAGAGTTCAGATAGCGTTCTATATGACAAAATTGATTATAAATTACCAATCGCTTTTGTGGTGGGAAACGAGACCGACGGATGTTCAAAAGAAACATTGAAGGCTTGTGACGAAATCGCCGAAATTCCGATGTGGGGCATCAACACTTCGTTAAACGTGATAATATCATTAGGCATAGTTTCATACCACGCTCTCAGAAATTTATAAATGAAGCAAACCGATAATTACAAAAAGCATACTCACCGAAATCCGATTCAAAGGCTACTTTTGTGGAATTTTTTCAGAAACCTAGTCGATTTCACTCAAGCCAAAACTGTTGATTCGATTTTGGATGTCGGGTGCGGCGAAGGATTCACCCTCAACAGCTTAAAAGAAAACGGGATTGGGAAAAGATTAGAAGGAATAGAATATTTGCAGGCCGCGATTGATTTGGGCAAAAAAACTTACCCGGACATTAAAATCATCAAAGGTACGATTTATGAATTACCATATAAAGATAATTCATTTGATTTAGTATTGTGTACGGAGGTTCTTGAACATCTGGAAAGCCCAGAAAAAGCCTTGAAAGAGTTGGTCAGAGTTTCCAAAAAATATTTGGTGATTTCGGTTCCCAACGAGCCGTTTTTCATGCTTGCTCAATTAGTCAGAGGCAAAAACTGGTCGCGCTTTGGTAACGACATTGAGCATATAAATCACTGGACAGTGTTTGGCTTTCCGCAATTCGTCAAGAAAAACGCCAAAGTTCACATTTTGGCAAAAAGATTTCCCTTCGCCTGGACCATGCTGCTTTTGGAAAAGTCTTGACAAGGTAGTGTGGCAAATGATATAAACGGAAAATTGGAATTATGAGTGAAAGATTGCCAACAAGTAAGCCATTAGGCCCAGTAGCGTGTAGAGAAGTGCGTTTCACTGGACATTGTGGTAAAGGAAATGAAAGAGCTGTTGGAGCTCTCAATAGCGCAATCCGTGCTTCAAGACCCGACATCCTTCCGTTAGCAGTAAGAGAAGATCAAGTAGTAGAGAGGGAAGCTAGTTTACACGCAGCACAAGAGTTAAATGATTTCCTACAAGGAGGCCATGGCGCTGAAGGTTTAGATACGGTTTGGTCATTAGACCCAGAGCAGGGAGAAGTCGTGGTGGATGCGCTTACTCTTTGTGAAGAGCAGTCCGCAGACGCTTTAGCAGCCGAAGGAGCAACAGATGTGTTGGAAGATGATTTACTCGAAAATGGGGGTTTTCACATAGTAAAGATTAGTCCTATTGCGTATCGCAGGAGTACCAACATTGCCGCAGCAGATCTTCGGGAATAAGATAGTACTTCAGGGTTGATTTTTTTTCTCTTTTTCTCCTTGACAAAAATTTTAAACTCACTATAATGGTAAAAGATATGTAAGACCATTCGCCATAAGTTTGGGATTGAACCCGCCTTTGGCGGGATTTTTGGTCTTATAGGGGTTCTTAAAGTTTGCTCTTTAACAACTTACAAGTACAGCACAAAATGAAAAGGATAGCTTTTTGTTGACCAAGTTTAGTAGCTTGGCGATCAGAAAGTGGTAGGAATTTTTTTCGGATTAATTCCATAAAGATAATCCGAACAATTTTTTTTGAGAATTTGATCCTGGTTCAGGATGAATGCTGGCGGCGTGCCTTAAGCATGCAAGTCGAATGGGAGTCGCAAGACTCAAATG
>DATKGX010000005.1:0-5355 GCA_035510555.1 Patescibacteria group bacterium
GGTTCCAACAATATTTCAAGCGTAACAATCGTTGATACTTTTCCGCAATTCGTCAGTTTTGTGTCCGGCCCCGGCAGTTTTAATAATAGTAATAATACGCTGACTTTTGTGGTCAATAATTTGAACGTCGGACAAAGCCAAACTTTTAATTTAAGCGGTAAAATTGCCAATTCGGGCGTTCCACAAGGAATAACATGCGTTGTCAACCAAGCTGCGGGAACGGATAATAACGGCGACACCAACACCGCTTCCAGCCAACTTTGTATTCAAAATGTCGTGAATGTAACGCCAACACCGGTGGTATTATCGGCTGCAATAGTTAAAACAACTCCTGCAACTGGACCGGAAATGCTGCCTCTATTCGGACTTATCCCGGCGGCTTTAGGCGGACTATTCTTAAGAAAGAAATCAAAGAAATCTATTGTTGAAGGAGGTGAGAGATAAATGACAAGATTAGAAGGAATTGGAAAATTAGGAGCCATTGCAACTCTCGCCTTAGCGGGAGCAGCATGCGGAACAACCGTAAATAATAATTATTACGGAGAAACTCCGATGCCATCATCGGCAGCCGGACAACCGACTCCAGATGCAACACCATCTTTTCAGGTGGTAGCAACTGAAACGCCAACAGCAAAGCCATCAGTAGCACCATATAACGACCATGAATTAAAACCAGGCGAAAGCATAACTGTAACAGGTTCAGCTTTGGTCCAGGGAGATGTCGTAGTAGATGGAAAAATTTTATACGATAACCGATCAGAAACAGGGTTAATCGTTGAAATTAATGGCGGAACTCACACCATAACCGCTCCTTTTGGAGCAGATGTGCAAGAGTTTGGTACCAAAGTTGATTCAGAAGTTTTTGCCTCTACAGAAGGCACAGACGTAGAATTAATGAAGGAAAAAGGCTGTGGATTACCAACTGGATGTGAAAAAGTAATTATAGATAAAGTAAATTAATTTATTGATCTCTAAGTTACTAAAAAAACAGGTTTAATCGCCTGTTTTTTTGTGGTTGCTGTATAATAAATCTATGCTACAAAAATTAAGAAATTATTGGCCGGTTATTACCCTTCTTCTAATTGCTCTGTTTTTGTGCGCGAGAAATTATACTCCCGGGACTTGGCTTTCCGGCTGGGACACTCTGCATCCGGAATTTAACTTCGGTTTAGCATTCGAACGGTATTTTACTGGCGTTTTCCGGGTTGAACAAGGCTTGGGAGCAGTCGCCGCCCATTCGCACATGGCTGACTTGCCACGCCTAATCATTCTATATATAGTCCATTTTGTTTTGCCATTGAACTTTTTACGCTACTTTTACATCTTCCTGAACGCAATCATTGGCACTTTGGGGATGTATTTCCTGTTGGACAAGCATTTTTTGAAACAAAAAACCGCCAGCTTTCTAGGAGCGTTTTTTTATCTCCTAAACATTGGTACCGTGCAAATTTTTAATGTCCCGTTTGAGATGTTCACCACTCTATTCATGACTTTGCCGTTTCTTTTTTACTTTGCCACGAGCTACCTGATTGAGCCAAAACATAGGGGCAAAAATTTACTCGCTTTTTCTATTTTGGCATTATTAAATAGTCCCTCTGCCTATGCTTCTACACTTTGGTATGTCTTTTTTACCGGCTTTTTTCTTTACTTCTTAGCCTTTTCCTTCGTCAACCGCACAGAGCATGCAAAAATGTTACGTTCTTTTTTGATATTGATAATTGCGCTTTTGGCCGTCAATCTTTTCTGGCTTGCCCCCAACCTTTACTTTGTTTTGTACCATGCTAAAGAAGTTCAACAGGCTAATATTAACCTGCTTTTCTCCGACCAGGCTTTTCTTAAAAATAAAGAATTCGGCACCATCGGCAATTTGTTGCTTCTGAAAAGTTTTTATTTTGACTGGAATATTTATCAAGGTCATAATGTTTTTACCGATCTGCTCCTTCCCTACATCAATCATTTGAAGAATATTTTCGCCTTGCTCTTAAGTTACGGGTTAGGATTGAGCTCTTTGGCAGGCATTTTTATCGGCTTAAGGAAGTTAAAATTAAAATTCATTCCCCTACTGCTACTTTTGTGCGTTTGCTTATTCTTTCTAATCAATGACAATTTCCCTACCGCCCCGCTTTACAATTTTTTCCAAAATCATTTTCCCTTTTTTAAGGAAGCTTTCCGTTTTCCCGATGATAAAATCTTGAACCTTTACGCCTTTTTGGTTTCTATTTTCTTTGGTTACTTTGCCTTGTTTACGATTGAGAGACTGAAGAAAATTAATTTGAAACTGGAGGCTATTTTTGCCCTAATTATTGTTGGAGCGATTTTCTTCTATAGCTTACCTTCATTTGCCAGCAACTTTATTAATGCCGACATGCGAGTGCAAATTCCCCAGCAGTATTTTCAGTTGTTTGACTACTTGAACACTCAGCCAGAAGACTTACGCGTCGCCAACCTGCCGATTAATTCACCGTATGGCTGGGTTTATTACAATTGGGGTTATCAGGGCGCGGGATTTTTGTATTTTGGCATCAAACAGCCTCTTTTAGACCGTGATTTTGACCGCTGGAGCCCTTACAACGAATCTTATTACAGGGAAATGTCTTATGCAATTTACAAAAATGACCAGAACTTGCTCAAAAACGTCATCAACAAATATCAAATCGGTTTTATATTAATTGATAAAAATGTGGTTGATCCGCAAAATCCAACCAGCATTCTGAATTTTGCCGTCAGCGAACAACTAATTAAAACCAGCGGACTGGTGAAGGAAGAAAAGAACTTCGGCAGTATCGAATTATTTAAACTAAAAACTAATCCAAACATTATTACTGCCATAGATACGAGCGTAAACGTTTTCCCCTCAGCCACTACCACCTACGAAGATTTTGCTTACAACCAATATGGAAACTACATTACTTCCTCGTCAATAGCCGGGTTTACCAATTTAACTTATCCTTTCCGCGATTTAATTAACAATCAATCTAAATTGCGCGATAACATTTTAAATATCAATAGCGATAATATTACCCTTTCGCCCTTAAAACCGGTTGAAAACTTCCAAATAGAACAACTCGCAAGCTATTTCAGCGTTATTCCAGCAGATTTAATTGTTGAAAAATCGGATAATAGTTTAAACATTTCTTTGTATCCGAATACTCCTACTTTTGACAAAACCAACTCTGCGTCCCCAATTAAAACTGTGGTAAATATTGGACAAGCAGCTAAAGATCTATCGCTTTCTGTCAATCAAAATAACGTATTCAATCTTAATAATTTACCGGAAAATACCCCACTGGCAATCGCTAAAGTCAATCTTAATAACAGCGATAATCTAATTAGCGGCTTTGATAGCAATAACCTTATGGCAATCAATAACACAGCAACTGTGATTAACCCCTTCTTTTCCTCTTGCGAAGGTAAAACAGCACCTCAAGCCATCTTTACGGGGAATTCAATTCAGATTAAAGGCGAAGGAGATATTTGTATTTTGATTCCCTATGGCTTTTTTCCTGAACAAATTAGCGGACAAAATACTAATCTTTTAACTAATTTTAGCTTCCAATTTAGCGGGAATGCACAGATAAATTCTTGTCTTTTTGATCAGGAAACTTTCAGCTGTATATATTATAAAAGCCCAATTAGGACAGGCAAAACTGTTTCTTTCCAATATGTTCTTCCGGCCAATAAAACCAGTTCAAGTGCACTTAAGATCATTATTCAAGCCAACTCTTTTAACCAAACTTCTTATCTTTTAACCAGCCTTAACGCAACTTATGCAAAATCCATTTTTGATCTTAATATCACAAAAGATTTAATTGATAATAGCTTTTTAAAAAACCAGTCACTATCTTTCGCCAAAGTCATTTTGCCCAAAAATATTATTTATGATCCGGGCTTTACCGTTACAAAACTGCAAAAATTTAATAATGACTGTCCTTCTGTTCCAAATTATGCCAAAAAAGAAATTGTTAACCTTAATGGAACAAGCGCAATAAAATATAGCGCGACAAACGGCAGCTTCTGCGATCATTTTTCTTATCAGAATCTCCCTCATAATCAAGCTTATTTAGTGGCGGTTAATTCCAAAAACGAAACCGGGTTACCGTTGACTTTATGCGTAAAAAATTACACCTCTGGCAGATGCGATATTTATTCTAACCTATCAAACTTTAAAACATTTAATAAAGACGTTTTCCTCCTTCCGCCGATAGACAGTAACGGCATCGGATATGACGTAGATCTATCAAATTTAGGCATCAGAGGCAGTCCTTCCGTAAACCACCTGTCTTCGCTTGATTTTATCCCTATCCCCTACAATTTTTTGGAGAACATTCAGACCGACAATAAGGCTGTAAAAGTTAATTTTTCGGGTAAAATTCAAAGGGTCATACAGTATAATTCCGCTTTTTATCGGGTGGTTACCGACGGCAATCCAATCATACTAAACTTGAATCTTTCCTACGAAAAAGGCTTTCGTGCATATTATCTTAACTGCGCTTCCAGCATCACCTGCGCCCTAAAAGAAAGCCTTACTCCTTTCTTTGCCAAAGAAATACCAGAACATGTATTAGTTAATAATTGGGCTAACGGATGGCTGGTGACAAACGGCAACCAAATAGCCATAATCTTTCTTCCGCAATATTTTGAGTATTTAGGTTTTATCGTCCTCTTCGTGCCTGTGTTGATTATTGTCCTGAAGGTTTTAGCCTCAAAAGCAAGTAAAAATAGACAGCCTAAAATTGACCTGGATGCTTAGTTGTGCTATACTTTACAGACACAAAATGATAACTGCCCTACATTAAATCTATACTTGCCTCTAGTGTAAATTATGCAGAATACAAAACCATTAATTTCAGTTTTATTGCCTGTCCACAACGCCGGCGCGACGCTTGCGGAGTGTATTCAAAGCCTTTTGAACCAATCCCACAAGCAGATTGAAATCATCGCCATTGACGACTTTTCTTCCGACAACTCACGCTCGATTTTGTCTGCTTTGAAGAAAACCGATAAAAGACTCCGAGTTTATAAAAACGTTAAGAGATATGGCATCGCCGTCACCTTAAACAGATTAGCTAAAAAGGCTAAGGGAAGTTTTATCGCTTTTATGGACACCGACGATATTAGTAGTCCAAATAGGCTTAAAAAGCAGTTAAATTTTTTAATGAAAAACACCGATGTCGTGGCGGTTGGCTCGCAATGCACTTTTATTGACAGCGTAGGCAAAAAAATCGGCCGCAGCGACTTCCCGACCGAAAACAGCCTCATTTACCAAAATCCGCTGCACGGCATTTCCATGCAATTTGAGACAGTTTTAATCAACAAAACACTACTTCCAAAAGACGTTTTGAAGTTTCATACCGG
>DATKGX010000006.1:0-12493 GCA_035510555.1 Patescibacteria group bacterium
AGCGTTAAACCAAGATGTGCAAAATGTAAACTCATCAAAAGACGAGGAGTTTTACGCATAGTTTGTGAAAATCCAAGGCACAAGCAAAGACAAGGCTAACTTATGAGAATTTCAGGCATTAATTTACCGGACGAAAAAAGAGCAGACATCGGCTTATCCTATCTTTTTGGAGTAGGCCGAAAAAATGTGGTCGGAATCTTAAAAAAAGCGGAAATTGATCCGGCCAAGAGATTAAAAACCCTGACCGAGGAAGAGCAAAGAAAGCTACAAAAAGTGCTAGAAGAATATAAAACCGAAGGAGATTTAAGAGTCGAAATTCAAGGTAATATCAAAAGACTAAGGGAGATCGGTTCTTACCGAGGAGTAAGACACAGTAAAAACTTACCCGTTCGCGGGCAGCGAACCAAATCAAACGCCAGAACTAAAAGAGGCAAGAGAGTCACAATTGGCGCGATTAAGAAAGAAGCAGCAGTGAAAATGGGTTTAGTCACTGAATAGTATGGCAGAAGAAATCAAAAAAACAAAAGCAGTCAAAGTAAAAGCGAAAAAATCAACGCTTAAGGTAACCGAGAGCGGAAAAGTGTTTATTTTAGCCACTTTTAATAATACGCTGGTAACAATTACCAACGAAAAGGGTGAAACAGTGGCTTGGAGCAGCGCCGGTGCATCCGGTTTTAAGGGAGCCAGAAAATCAACTCCGTTTGCCGCCACCACAGCCATGGAAAATGCCGCCAAAAAAGCCTTGGCAAAAGGCGTTAGAAGTGTTGAAGTTTATGTTAAAGGTCCGGGAGCCGGCAGAGACGCGGCACTAAGAGCGATCAAATCCGCCGGATTGTCAATTTCTTTAATCGCCGACATTACGCCAATTCCACATAACGGCCCAAGGGCCGAGAAAAAGAGGAGAATATAATGGGAAGATATACCGGACCAAAACATCGACTGGCCAGAAAAGAAGGAGTTAATCTTTTAGATAAAACTTCGCAAACCTTAATGCGCAGATTAGCTACTCCGCCGGGCATGCACGGCAAAAAACGCAAGAAAAGACTGTCTGAATATGGGCTTCAACTTCGGGAAAAACAAAAAGCCAAAACAACGTACGGCTTAATGGAAAAGCAGTTCAAAAACTTAGTCCAAAAAGTACAGGTTAAAAGAGGCGACACCAAAGAATTAATTGTTTCTACTCTGGAAACAAGACTGGACAATTTAGTTTACAGATTAGGCTTTGCCAAAACCAGATTCATGAGTCGGCAATTGGTTTCCCACGGCCACGTTTTGGTTAACGGCAAAAGATTAAATATTCCGTCTTACGCGGTTAAAGTTGACGATGTAATTTCGCTTTCACCGAAAATTCAAAATAATAAAGTGGTTTTGGAAACAAACCAGGAAAAAGAAATCATTTTACCCTTTCTTAATAAAAAAGGACTTTCCGGAAAGCTTGTCAGGATGCCCAAAACGGAAGATTTACAAGTTCCGTTCGACTTGCAATTGATTATTGAATATTACTCCAGGTAATGGTAGAATAATAAACTATGGTTGAGCCAACCTTTAAAATTAAAGAAGAAAAAGTCACCGAGGAATACGGCGAGTTCGTCATTGAACCGTTGGAGCCGGGATATGGTCATACTTTGGGAAACGCTTTGCGCAGAGTTTTGCTCGCTTCTATTTCCGGAGCAGCTATCACTTCCGTCAAAATTTCCGGAGCCAAGCACAAATTTTCCACCGTTCCGGGTCTTAAGGAAAACTTGGTTGATTTTCTCTTAAACGTTAAAGGTCTTAACTTAAGACTTTTAGACACCAAAAACGAAGCCACAGTTAGACTTTCGGTTAAAGGCGAAAAAGAAATTACCGCTAAAGATTTAGAGCTTCCGGAAGACGTCGAAGTAGTTAATAAAGACCATTATTTAGGTTTTTTAAGCGACAAAAAAGGCAAATTAGATGTCGAGTTCACGGTTGAAAGAGGCATGGGCTATTCTTTGTCGGAAGAAAGACGCACTTCGGCTTTGGGCGTAATTCCCACCGACGCCATTTTTACCCCAATCAGAAGAGTTAACTACGAAGTTTCGGCGACCCGTGTCGGAAGACAAACCAACTTAGATAAACTCACGCTGCAAATCTGGACCAACGGCGTAATTAAGCCAAGAGAAGCTTTGGATGAGTCGGCCAGAATTTTAACCACTTGTTTCCATCAAGTTTATGAACCAAAGAGTTCGGTCGCCGCGGAAGCGGTGGTTGCGCACGCCGGAGTTTCCGAAGGCGTTTTAAGAATGACAGTTGACGAGCTTGATTTGCCGACCAGAATTTATAACAGCTTAAGAAATGGCGGAATCGAAACCATCGGACAGCTTTTGGATACCCCCAGAAAAGAATTAATCGGTATGCGCAACATGGGCGGAAAATCAATTGGAGTCATTGAAGAAAAGTTAAAAGAAAAAGGCATTAGCCTGCAAGTCTAAATCTCAAATCTTAGATCTCAAAGTAAGAAGCTAAAAATTGTTTGAGGTTTAAGATTTTTTTATTGTTGAGCCAGGCGAAATACTGAGCTAAGTCGAACGTATATGAAGAAAAATGTATTCGGCAGAAAATTAAGTCGGGACAAAAACGAAAGACACGCGCTTTTTACAAGCCTGATGTCGGCTTTGGTAATGAAGGAAAGAATTATTACCACCGAAGCTAAAGCCAAAGCGATTAGGGCCGACGTGGAAAAATTGGTCACCAAAGCCAAAGAGGGCAGTAACGCCGCCAAATTAATCTTAAAAAAGGGTTTATCGCAAGCGGCTTTTGATAAAATTCTTAACGAAATCGCGCCAAGATTTGCCAACAAGCAGGGCGGATATGTGAGGTTAATTAAATCAGGCAGAAGATTTGGTGATGACGCGCCGACAGTCGTGATGGAATGGACGGAAGTGGCATCAGCAATTGTTCCAGCTCAAGCAGTTAAGGTCAAACCCTCCACCTCCACCCACTCCGCTGAAGCTTCGAGGGTCAAGAAGGCTTCGGAAGGGCAAGGAAAGTCAAAAGCAAAGAGGGTAGTTAGAAAAGTTGCGCCAAAAAAGAAAGTAGCTGCCAAAAAATCTAAATAATATGTTAAAACTAACTAAAGCAACCAAAATCAGCGAAATCAAAAGAGAATGGCACTTAATCGACATTAAAGGTGAGACTTTAGGTCGGGTTGCATCCAGAATCGCCCAGCTTTTAATGGGCAAAAGCAAAAGCAATTTTGTGCGAAATCTTGACTGCGGAGATTATGTCGTCGTCATCAATGCCAAAGACGTTATTACTACCGGTAATAAAGAAAAGCAAAAAGAATATTACCGACACTCGGGTTACCCGGGCGGATTTAGACGAGAAACGCTGGAAAAATTAAGAATCAGAAAGCCGACGGAAGTAATTAGACGCGCGGTCGCCGGAATGGTGCCGCAAAATAGACTTAAAGCGTCAATGCTAAAAAGACTTTACGTTTTTCCAACAGAAGTGCATACTTATGGTGACAAATTCAAAGTTCAGGCAGAAGCTAAATAACTATGGCAGAGAATAAAAATTACAAATCATTTACCGGCAGAAGAAAAGAAGCAGTCGCAAGACTTAGGCTTTATGTTACAGGTTTACCAACGCTTGTTGATACCGAAGTTAAAAAAGGCGACATTATTATCAATGGTAAAAAAGCGGAAACGTATTTTGGCGGATTAGTTGCTAAAGCCACTTATGAAGAGCCGTTTAAAATCACCAACCTCTTGGGAAAATATACTCTAGTGGTTAAGGTGACGGGCGGCGGAACAAAAAGTCAGCTGGAAGCTTTTATCCACGCCGTTTCCAAAGGACTTTCTTCGCTGGATGAAAAAAGCAAACACATTTTAAAGAAAAAAGGCTTTTTAACCCGTGATGCAAGAGTAAGAGAGCGAAGAAAAGTAGGAATGGGCGGAAAAGCCAGACGCAAGAGACAATCTCCAAAGAGGTAAAACTACTATGGTAAACGTTGAAATAAATCCTGCAGTTGCCCACATAATCATAGAGCCCGTAAAAGGTTTAATATACAGTTTTGGGCCGGATGGCAGCGTACTAGTTGCAGGTAGAGAACATAGGTATTTCTCGCAAACTACACAAAGATCTGCAAGGGAAATAGGTTTCGTTGAAGACGTGCCATTTAAAGACAGAGTAGCTCGATCTAAAAAAGAAACAAGAGCTGCGGTAAATACGATTTTCGACACTCTCCTTAGCCCCGCCGTCTAGTCTCCGCCACCCCCGCCTAATAATCTCCTCGGCAGCTTGATACAGCCTCAAGATTTATTTCCAGTAGTGCGTTGGGATTCTAATTTATCAGCCGCTTCTAGGAAAAACCCTCTATCTTCAAGACTAATTCCTTCAACAGCTTTTTTAAACGATTCTACTTCTTCTGAGGTTGGTCCTATTAATATATCTTTATGTTTTATATTAAACCAAATGCGAAACGCACTCATAATTCCTGTAATTTCTGAGGTTAGTTCTTGATACATATTAATGCTATCCCAAATATTAAATTCACTAGATTCAGGATTGAATGCTAATAGCTTATCGGGATCATTATTTGCATGTTTAAAAAAGTTATAAGGCTCATTAAGCTTCTTCTGCACGTATTCTAGTTTTTCAGGTTTAATATATTTTCCCATTTCAGATTTCATAGAGGTTATATGTGATGATTTTCCAATTCCAGATAATATTTCTTCTGCTGCACAAACAGATAAATGAATTATTACAAAATCACCATGGTTAAAGAAAAGCTTGATTGCATGCTCAAGTTCTCTTTTTGCAACGTCGAGCTTCGAGAGGTTAATAAATTTTTTATTTGTCTCTGTCATTGTTGCCATTATACTACTTACCATAATATTATTTTTGGATTTCCCCTGTGGTATAATTTTGGTAAGTGAAAAATGTATTTATATTTCATGGAACTGAAGGATATCCTGAGGAAAATTGGTTTCCGTGGATGAAACAAAAGTTGGAAGAAAAAGGCTGCCGGGTTTTTGTTCCGCAATTTCCAACTCCTCCAGTCGTTCCGGCAAAGATAAGCGAATGGTTTGATGTCCTCAAAAATTACGAGCAATACATCGATGAAGACGCAATCCTTATCGGTCATAGTTTAGGCGGATTGTTTGTATTGCGGATATTGGAAAAATTAGATCATCCGGTTAGAGCTGCATTTTTTGTTGGGGCACCTGTAGGCGTTAAACCGATTTTAAACTGGGATAGAGATAGTGCTTTTTGCGGATTTAATTTTGATTGGGGTTCAATAGAGAATAAAGCAAAACACTTTGTGGTTTTTCAGTCCGATACAGATCCTTATGTTTCTTTAGGAAATGGGGAAGAATTGGCGAAGAAATTAAATGTAAAATTAAATTTTGTTCCAAACGCAGGCCATTTTAATGCAAAAGCCGGCTATCTAAAATTCGAAAAACTTCTGGACGAAGTCAATAAAATACTTTAGTGTCGGGGTGCTGAGAATTGAACTCAGTCCACACGCACCCCATGCGCGCATTCTACCGGTAAACTACACCCCGTCGTCGAAGCTCAATTTCGCGTCTTCATCCTTCGGATTTTGACTGTCATTGGCTTCTCCTCTTAAAATTGCTCCGCAATTTTGAAATTCGCTAAGAAATTAATCAGCGATTTCGCGTTGTCGAATCTTGCAACCCAACTCTTAACTTGAAATGAGCTATTGAATTATATCATGAAATTGATTTAATTCTCTTCAATCCAACTCCTACTTGAAATTAGGAAAGGGTAATGGTAATATCAAATTGAAAATAAATTCTCAGGAGAAATTCAGTATCAATGATTTTACTTAAGAATAAAATTGTACTATTAGCATTGGGAGCGGTTGTAATTGTTGGAGTAGCTGCGGTTGTTGTTTTGCCTAAGAATGGTGCCACAATTTTACCTCAATTAACAAATCAGATAGGAGTAAGTAATGATATCTGCGCGCAGTTTCCCAAAGAATGGGTGGAGTCGGTTACCGGTAAGACAATAATTAAGGCAGTACCCTCCGGCACAAAAGGCATTGCTACTTACCCTTGTGACTATTATGTTAACGAAACAAATTTTATCTCTATTGACGTAAATGATTTTAATGTTGAAACTCAGAAAAAAGGCAGACTGCAGATGGGAGATACGCTTAAAACAGATCCGCGTATTAAAATGGAGCATTTCATAGTCTTTGAACAAGATGGACTCATTAACAGTATTTTCCTTATTTTAAACCCCAATAGATTTGTTACAGTTGATAGATTTTACGGAAAAGTTTTTGACAACGAGGAAGTAGTTGCTTTTGCGGCTAAAGTTGCCGATAGAATTCAAAAAGGAGAAAACCACGTTGCGGGTTCTGTTTCGGATTCTAACTCCGTTCCAACTTCAACTCCAACGCCCGCAGTAAAAACAGCCGCCCCTCTACCGCAGGAGACAGATGTAGTCAATTCGTTCTTCAATCTTATAAATGAGCATAAGCCATCCGATGCAGTTGGCATGCTTTCTTCAGCCCTAATTAGCGATGACAGTCAGAAGCAGGCCTGGGCGGTAATGTTTAACGGATTTGAATCAGTCAATGTAACTAAAATTGCATCTTCAATGCCCGAAGATTGGACAGCGAATGCACATACTTACAGAGTCACCTTGGATGTAAAAATGAAACCGGAGTCGGCAAATGCCGCAATTCCTTATTTTGGTTACGACAATGGTGTAAATACCCGTTTTATAACTTTAGAAAAAGTAGGCAATCTTTGGAAAGTTAATGGCATTTCGACCGGTCCTTAAGGTTTGAAAGGAGGTGCTTAATGAAACTGCTAGTTTTTATGCCAATGATAATCTTCATGGCATTTTTTCTTCTTCTAGTCGGTGGCTTCTTAATGCTTATTCTAAAGATCATTAACCAAACAAAAAACAGCTATTGGAAGGGTAAAGTTACGGATAAACTTTATAACACTCAACGTGGAAGCTTCGAAGACAGCGACAGAGTCTCAAGCTTTTATACTTTAGTTGTTAAAACAGACGAAGGAATAACGCGAAAAATCGCCGTCAGAAAGGAAATGTACGACTCCACCAAAGTCGGCGATACTCTTGAAAAGCCCAAAGGTAAGCTTAATCCGGTGAAAATTTAATGAATAATTTAATCGGGAGCTTAATCGGTCCTAGAATCAACAAATTTCTAGTTATTGGATTTATTTTATTAGTCTTGGGATTTCTTCTTACGCCTATACTGATTGGAATCCCGATTTTAATGATTGGATCTTTAGTTTTTGTTGTTGGCGTAATGATTTATCTTGCCAGAATCTTGCCCGGCGGAGATAAAATTGTTTCTTCTTATGAGAATATGTTTTCGCAAATGTGGTCATTTCTCAAAGCGCTCATAAAAGCCTAATTAACTTTTCCGCACAAGACAACAAAAAGTCATATTGACCTAATTTGACCTATTGATATTGTTCGTATCCTTCGGCTTCGCTCAGGATTTCGCTTTGGCTCAAAATTGACCCATATTGATATCTTGTCAAAGTTCCTAAAAATTACTAGAATGGCTTTATGGCTAAATCAGACAAACCAGAGAAAACTTCCAATGGCCCCTCGGAAGGCACGCAAAAGATGGAAGCAGTCAAGTTGGCGATGGAGCAAATCGAAAAACAGTACGGCCGCGGGTCGATTATGCGCTTTGGTGACACCGGTCAAAAATTTGATATTTCGGTTATCTCCACGGGCTGTCTTCCCCTCGATTTAGCACTCGGAGTAGGTGGAGTGCCAAGAGGCAGAATCATCGAAATCTACGGTCCGGAAGCTTCGGGAAAAACTACAGTTTGTCTTTCAATTATCGCACAGGCGCAAAAACATAATGGCGTGGCGGCGTTTATCGATGCCGAACACGCGCTCGATCCGCTATGGGCAGAACGCATCGGCGTGAAATTAGATGAGTTATTAATTTCACAACCAGACACCGGCGAACAAGCTTTGGAAATTGCCGAGTCGCTTATCAGGTCAGGAGGAATTGACGTCTTAGTTATTGATTCGGTGGCGGCGCTGGTGCCGAGGGCGGAAATTGAAGGCGAAATGGGAGACTCAATGATGGGTTTACAGGCCAGGCTTATGTCACAGGCCTTAAGAAAATTAACGGCGGTAATTTCCAAATCAAAAACCGTTGTCATCTTTACCAATCAGCTTAGACAAAAAATCGGAGTCATGTTTGGAAACCCCGAAACCACTACGGGGGGACTCGCGCTTAAATTCTATTCATCAGTTAGGATGGATATCCGCAAAATCGAAAGCCTTAAAGAAGGAGATCGCGTTGTTGGTTCAAGACACAGAGTAAAGGTGGTCAAAAACAAAGTGTCTTCACCATTTCGCATTGCCGAGTTTGATGTAATGGGTGACACCGGAATATCGCGTGAAGGCGGGATTATGGATGTCGGAGTAGAAATGGGTATTATCCAAAAGTCCGGCGCTTTCTTTAGATACGGTGAATTAATGCTTGGGCAGGGAAAACAAGCGTCGATGATTTTCTTAAAAGAAAAACCCGACGTGGCCAAAAAAATTGTCGAGGAAATAAATACCAAAAGCAAAACCTCCAGCGCTCCCGTTGAAGTGGGAATCGAAACTAAAGAATAATCAATGGTTGATGATTTTGAAAAATTTTACAAAGCCGCGGTCCGTTTTTTGTCTTTTCGCCCCCGTAGCGAAAAAGAAGTAAGAGATTATCTTACTAAGAAAAAATGCGATGACCTCACTGCAAAAAGAATAATCGAAAGTCTCAAGAGGGATAAATTTATTAATGACGAGGAATTTACCAGAATGTGGATTAGGGAAAGAACGCTGATTAAGCCAAAGGCAGTTCGGGTAATCAAAATGGAGCTAAAACAAAAGGGGATTAGTAAAGAATTGATTGAAGAGGCTTTTGAAAATAGTGATGACTCCCCTATCGATTTGGATTTAGCGCTAAAGCTGGCGGAGAAAAAGCTTAGGACAATTCATGATCAGTCGGATAAGTTTAAGGTCAAAGAAAAGCTCGGAAGATATCTGGCGTCAAAAGGTTTTGATTGGGATACGATAAAAGCGGCGATTGACCAAAGTTTAGCAAAATAGTATAATATAGAAGACAAAAGGAAATTATATGGAGAAATTTTTGTTCACACCATATTTTACCGCGTAACTCACGAAAGTTGAGCGCTTCTTTTTGTCTTCAAATTTATGGCACAAGATAATCAAGATTTAATACAATTAGAAAAGAAACTTTTAGATAGGGAAGAAAAATTAGAGGAAGAAAATAAAAAACTTCAGGAACTAAAAGAAAAATATCAGGAAAAATTGGAAAAAGTTTCCGGTCTTACTCCGGAACAGGCTAAGAAAGAATTATTTGACCAAGTTGAGTTAAACGAAGCTAAGGCTGTGGCAAAAATTATTAAAGAGCGGGAAGACGAAGCCAAAGCCACCGCCGATAAAAAAGCGCAGGAAATTTTAATGGACAGCATGCGTTTTGGCGCAGTCAATTACATTGCCGAATATACAGTTTCAATTGTCAAAATCCCCGACGAAGATATTAAAGGCCGCATCATTGGTAAAGAAGGTCGCAATATCCGCGCTTTTGAACAAGCCACCGGAGTAGATGTCGATTTAGACGAAGAAGGAGTCATCAGGCTTTCATCCTTTGATCAAGTCCGAAGAGAAATCGCTAGACGCTCCTTAGAAAAACTCATTAAGGATACCAGAGTACAACCATTCAGGATAGAGGAACTAGTTGAAGAAACCAAAAAAGAAGTCGAGAAGATAATGTTTGAAGAGGGAGAAAAACTGACGCATGAAGCAGGCGTTTTTAATCTGTCTAAAGAAATTATCGAAGTGTTGGGTAGGTTTAAATTCAGGACTTCTTACGGGCAAAACCTTATTATTCATACTTTGGAAGATGTAAAAATTGGCGTGCATATTGCCGAAGAAGTTGGAGCCAATGTTAACATTGTCCGCTTGGGTTGCTTGTTTCACGACATCGGGAAAGTGCTGGAAGGCGAAGGCAGCCACGTTACTTTGGGAGTAGATTTTCTAAAAAAGCACGGTATCCCTGAATTAATTGTTAATTGTGTTGCCGAACACCACGAAGATAAACCGTTCTCGTCCATGGAATCGGTGATTGTGCATATTGCCGATCAAATTTCGGGAGCAAGACCGGGCGCAAGATATGAGGATGTGGAAAATTACGGCAAGCGGCTTTCCGAAATGGAAGAAATCGCCAAAAAATATGAAGGCGTCGAAGACGCCTATGCTTTTGAAGCCGGAAGAGAACTAAGAGTAATTATCAACCCCGGAAAATTAAGCGATGAAGAAACTACAGTAGTTGCCAATAAAATTAGAGATGAAGTCAGTAAATCTCAGGCAGTTGCGGGAGAAATAAAAGTTACCGCTATCCGAGAATTCCGCGCCGTCGCCACCGAATTCGCTGCCTAAGTATCCGCCAAGCGCTTTAGCTCGCTTACTAAAGTTTTCTAGCTTTCCGCTCATGCTAAAATAACGCACGCTCATCATTAAGGAATTCTGAGGAAAGCAGCGAAAATTTTGTAATCTCACCGCGCTTCAATGGATATTATTATCGGCTTTCAGTTCTTTCGCAAATGGATTATCCCCTCGCATTTCAGAGAGTTTCTGCATACTCTTGTCGGCACAAGAGTATAAAAAATCCTCTTGACAAGTTTTGGTTTAGCTTGTATTGTTGATGTTATCGATTAGTAGATAGTTATTAGCGTTTAGCGTTTAGTTAACTATACGCTACCTGCTATTTGCTATACGCTAGCAAAAGGGGGTGATAATTTTGACAAAAAAAGATCTCGTTGAACTCGTTGCAAAAAAAGGAAACTTTACTCATAAGGCCTCTAAGGAAGCAGTCGCTGCTTTCTTAAATGGTATTCGGGATTCACTAAAAAGAGGCGAAAAAGTGGTTATCACCGGTTTTGGCACATTCTCAATCAGGAAAAGAGCCGCCAGGCCAGGAAGAAATCCCAAGACCGGAGAAAAAATTACCATTGCGGCCAGAAAGGCGCCAGGATTTACACCGGGGAAAACACTTAAAAAATTAGTTAGATAGTCATTCTAAAGCTTAAATTTGCTATAATGCAGGTATGACTTTAAGACTGAGGTCGGTTTTTTTAATCGTTGTTGGACTTTTACTTTTGTGGTTTCTGTATTTGGAACGCGCAATTTTAACTCCGTTTGTTTTGGCCGCCATTTTTGCCTATATTTTTAACCCAGTTGTTAACTTTTTTTCCCGCCACTTAAGACTTCCCAGAGCCCTTTCGGTGCTAATTATTTATGTAGCAATTGTGGTAGTGGTGGCAATGGCCGGGATGGCCTTTTCCAGCCGTATCGTTGAAGAATCAATGGAGTTAAAACAAGAAGCCACCGTTATTACCAAAACCGCTCAACACCAGATAAACAGCTTACCCAGTTGGTTAAAACCGGCTGTTAATGAAACTTTGGTCAGCTTTGAAAAAGGCACTTTCATTTCTTTCCCTTCGGTTATCTCTTTTGTCCCACAGGCATTTTCGCGAATTTTAAGTTTTATCGTTTTCCTTTTCGCGGCTTTTTATTTTCTTAAAGAAGGCCGGAACATGTTTGATAAAATGCTTAATTTTGTCCCCAATGATTACAAAGTGGAAGTAGATATTTTAATCCGGAAAATTAATGCGGTTTTGGGCGGTTATTTAAGGGGTCAGATATTCTTAATATTTTTTGTCGCTTTGGCGTTATTTATTTCTTTAACAATTTTGGGCGTAAAGTTTGCTTTGATTTTGGCGGTGTTTTCGGGCTTTGCGGAAATTGTGCCGATTATCGGTCCAATCGTGGCCGCATCGGTGGCGGCGTTGGCAGCCTTTATTGGCGGCGGATCTAATTTTGGATTAGCGCCTTTGCAAATGGCACTAGCAGTAATAGTCGTTTATGCGGTGGTTCGTCAAGTGCAAGATTATTTGGTTAATCCTTACGTGATGGGAAAAATCACCAAACTGCATCCGTTAATTATTCTATTCGCGGTTATCGCCGGACAACATATTGCCGGAATTGTAGGTTTAATACTGGCGGTGCCGATTGCGGGCGTTGTAAAGATTATTTTTGAATATTCCTTAGATAAGATTAATAGTGAATCTTCCTCTTAAAATCGCCTACGGCATCAAAAGATCTGCGGATGGAGTAAGCCAGATTCTGTTTTAATTGCAATCTATCTTAGTACGATAATTGGTCGTTCTATTCCGATATTCTCGGAATGCCCTTTTTTCGATGCTTCCTTAAAGCAAGGTCACGTCCGCCTTTCGGCGAGACTTCGCATTAGTCAAAGGTTGCAGCAGGTAGGATTGCCCGTTTCACTCCCACTCGTCTCTGTTGCTCTCAGATTCTGTTAATTCAAAATCTGTTCGAAAACCTTAGCGTGGGTGAGATTTTCGAAACTAGCTATTACTAGTCGGAACTTACGTTCCAACCCCGGCTTTATACCTGTCTGGACTTTCCT
>DATKGX010000007.1:0-7240 GCA_035510555.1 Patescibacteria group bacterium
TAACTCTGTTTGTTTTTGGTAAGAGATGCTGCCGTCATAGTTGGAAACTTTGAGAATCGGATCTAAATCAACTCTTTTACCTAAGTTTGCAATGGTGCCATAAACAGTGGCCATGTCGGTCATTTTCACTTCAGCCGCGCCCAAGGTCAGCGACAAGCCGTATTGGTCAGGATTACCCCAAGTAGTGATACCCATTTTTTTGGCGGTAGCTACCATCGCCGGGATGCCAATTTTTTGCAAAGTTTTAACTGCCGGAATGTTAAATGAGTTGGCAAAAGCAATCCGTAAGGGCACTCTGCCGTGAAATTTTCCGTCATAATTAACCGGTGAGTAAGGCGCAGAGCCTAAAATTTGGTAAGTAATCGGAGAATCATCGAGAATGCTGGCGGCGGTAAAGCCGTCGGACAGAGCGGCCGAATAAGTGACAACCTTAATTGAAGAGCCGGGTTGTCTTAAAGCAGTGGTCAAATTAACATTACCACCATTCTGATTAGCGTAATCGGCACTTCCAACCATTGCCAAAATGTCGCCATTACCTGGATTTGTCACCAGGGCGGCGCCATTAGTCAAATTTAGATAAGCATCATTATTAACTTCGTCTGAAACAATTTGTTGGACGTCTTGCTGCAGGTTTAAATCAAGGCTGGTGGTAACATTCAAACCGCCTTTCTCAACCAGTGCCAAGCCGTATCTTTGCACCAGCAAATCCTTAACGTACATTACAAAATGCGGAGCATAAATTGGTGTTTGCGGAAGCTGAAAAGTTAAAGTTTCGCTCAAAGCTTGATCATCTTGTTTCTGGGAAATGTAATTAAGTTGGTACATTTTACCTAAAACTTCTTTCTGTCTTTGTTTCCAAAGCGTTGGATTGTCTCCGTAAGGAGAATAAGTAGTTGGGGCTTGGGGCATACCGGCTAAGAAAGCACTCTGGGCCAAATCTAAATCCTTGACGTTTTTACCAAAATAAGTTTCGGAAGCCGCTTCAATCCCCCAAGCTGTTCCCCCATATGGCACCTGGTTAAAATACATTTCCAAAATCTGGTTTTTGGAGTAAAGTCTTTCCGCCCAAAAGGCCAGTACAATCTCTTTAATTTTACGGGTAATGCTTACCTCCGGGGTTAAAAGCGTAGATTTTATCAGTTGTTGCGTGATGGTTGAGCCGCCCTGGATTGGCTGGCCGGAAAGGTCGGCGACAGCCGCCCGCAAAATGCCGTTTATATCAAAACCGGGATTAGTATAAAAATCTTTATCTTCAATTGCGATGGTGGCATTGACAAGATTTTTAGGAACGGAATTCAAAGGCACCAAAGTTCGATTTTCGTTGGCATAAATTTGATATAAAAGTGTGCCGTTGCGGTCGAAAATTTTGGTCGTTTGCGGGAAAGCCCTTTCGGTTAAAAGTTTGGGATTAGGTAAGCTCATCAGGAATGTATAAATTGCAAAAGGCAGAAGAATAAAAATAACGCAGAATAAAAAACCAACCACGAAATATTTCAACTTCAAATTAAAATGTCTTGGGGATGGATAGAGGGCGAGCACTACTTCTTTGGTGTCTTTTTTAGGCGTTAGGCTTTCCTTTCTAGCTAGTTTTGGAAATTTAAACTTAATCTTAAACTTAGATTTGAATTTAAGCTTGAGCTTAATCTGCTTAATCCGTTTAATAAATTTTGTCCTATCTCTTAATTTCCGTCTGAAGTTTTTCGCCAAAAGCAACAGTTTAAAGTGGGTTAATCTAAGTTGATTGGTGAGTTTTTTAGAAATATCTTTGCTTTGAGATAAAATTCTTTTAAGAAACTTATAAAGTGTTCGGTAAATAAAAATAATTACACCCAGAAGAAGTTTTAGTAAAACGACAATTGTTTTGACAATAAGACCAAGGCAAAGAAGCACGGCATCGCCAATGGTCGTTAAAACCAAGATTGATGTATTAATTGCAGCAATCAGTAATTTCATAATGAGCAAATAAGCTCGCTGATTATACTATAGGAATAGTGTTTTGGGAAGCCCAAGTTTAGTGTGTTGGTGTGGGGGTTGGGCTGGGCATTAAATTAGGGTGGGGGCAAGTCGTACAAAACTTATCGCCGGTTGGATCGGTGTAGACAGTTTCCGTTTTAGTTTCCAAATTATCCGTTTGCCCTTTGGCAGGTAAATCTTGGGTAGTTTTATCTACCTGTGTATCGCCGGTGGTAATTTGGCCTCTCGTATTTTCGGTGCCTTTAAGGATATATTCAAATCTAGTTGGGCAAGTGGCTCCGGCAACTGCAGTAGGCAGTCCCGTGTCAGAACAGACTGCTTTTTGGATAATGCCCGGAGGCCTGGATATCGGCTCCGGCACACGGTCTTTTAAAAGGCGTGACATAATGTCGTTCCAAATTGGCGCCGCGCCGGTAATTCCGGAGACCAGTCCGCTCATTTGCGAATTATCATCATTTCCAACCCAGGCAGCTACCAAAAGCGATGGTGTGTAGCCAATAGTCCAATTATCGCGGAAGTCATTAGTCGTGCCGGTTTTGACCGAAACCGTTTGCCCGGTAATTTTCAGCTCCGAGTTATCGCCAAATTCCATTAACCTCGCTCCATTATCGGCCAAAATATCGGAAATAATAAAGGCGACTCCATCAGGCAGCACTTTCTGGCCAAAAATCGGACTCAAAGGCGGTTTGTATTCTTCTAAAACTTTCCCGTTTTTGTCGGTCACTTTTAAAATCGGATGCAGGTCAATCCGGTATCCCGAGTTGGCAAAGACCCCAAAAGCGGTGGCCATATCCACCATTTTAACTTCGGCTCCGCCCAAAGTTAAAGACAGTCCGTATCTCTCTGGGTTCGTAAACGTGGTGATGCCCATCGCCGAAGCCGTGGCAACCATCGCATTGACGCCATTTAGCTCCAGCATTTTTACCGCCGGAATATTGAAAGAATTGCCAAGCGCGTAGCGCAGCTGTACTAATCCATGCCATTTGCCGTCGTAATTGAGCGGACAATAATTTTGTCCGCCTTGGTTTGGGAAACAAATCGGCTGGTCAATAAAAGTGGTGGCGGCATTATAACCGTTCAAGAGTCCGACTGCGTAGTTGATAGGCTTAATCGAAGAGCCGGGTTGCCTAAGGGAGGTAGCGATGTTGACGTTGCCAGCGATGGCGTTGTCGAAATAATCTTTGCTGCCAACCATGGCTAGAATTTCTCCGTTGGCAGGGTCGGTCACTAAAGAGGCGCCGTTAGTAACATGGTAATAAGTCGGCAATTTATCAACCTCCGTTGCCACAGCCTCTTGGGCAAAATTCTGGATATCTAAATCCAGGCTGGTGATAACTTTTAAGCCGCCTTCTTCAACCCTTTGTTCTCCGTACTTGGCGATCAAAAGGTCTTTAATGTAAAGCACAAAATGAGGAGCCTGGATATTATTAGTGAATTTTTTGTATTTCAAATCTTCTTTTTCGGCGGCTTGTTCCTGGGTTTTAGTGATGTATCCTTGATCTTGCATTGCCTGCAAAACTACAACTTGCCGGTCCTTGCCTTCTTCCGGATGGGCGCCAAACGGAGAAAACTGCGTCGGCGCTTGCGGGAGTCCAGCTAAGAGCGCGCTTTGGGCTAAATCCAAATCTTTGGCGGGTTTGCCAAAATAGGTTTCGCTTGCCGCTTCCACTCCATAAGACGTACCGCCATAAGGAGTTTGGTTAAGATACATTTCCAAAATCTGATTTTTGGAGTAGACAACTTCGGTGGCAAACGCCAAAATTACTTCTTTGATTTTGCGTAAAATTGTTTGCTGCTGGGTTAAAAGGCTGTTTTTAACCAGCTGCTGGGTAAGAGTTGAGCCGCCTTGGATTTGCTGGTGCAAAACGATTGAAAGGGAGGCTCTGGCAATCCCGCGAAGATCAATAGCGCCGTGTTGATAAAAACTGCGGTCTTCAATAGCAATGGTGGCTTCCTGCATATATTTTGGAATGCTCGACAAGGGAATGAAGCTTTGGTTTTTCTTATCATAAATGTTATATAAGAGTTTTCCGTTGCGGTCATAAATTAGTGTTGACTGTGGATTAGAAGAGCTGCCAAGTTTTGTAGGAAGGGGTAAATCGCGCAAAATAAAATAATAAAAAGAAGCAACAAATAGAGCCAAGATTATGGCCACAGCAATATTTCTTTTTGACTTGCTTTTACGTTTCAAATCCTTAACTAATTTGGTAAGAAAGATTCTTTTTGGGAGCTCCATTTATCCATTAATAATATCACCATTCCAAGTGCCTGACAATGTTTCTGGGGAGTTGCTATAATTACTTTATGAGTGTTTCTTCGATTTTGACAATAATTACTTCTTTATACATTCCGGTATTAGGGCTTAACTGGATCGACATTTTTGTGCTCGTAATTTTATTTTTCTACGCTATTGAGGGCTTTGCTTTAGGAGTTTTAGTGGCTACAGTTGATTTTTTAAGTTTTGCACTGTCATTTTTAGCCGGTATCACCTTCTATGGGCGTATTGCCACATTGTTAGTTAAATTTTTGCCGATTTCGCATGGTTTTGCCAACGCCATCGGTTTTTTCCTAGTGGCGGTGCTGGCGGAAATTATTGCTAACCTAATTCTTAAAATTCTGATTTCAAATGTATCACTATTTCGTCTCTTTATTCCAAGGCTTGGTCCAGTCAAAATAGTCAGTAAGCTATTAGGGATTATTCCGGGACTTTGCTCGGGACTTTTGCTATCGTCTTTCATTTTAAGCTTAATTATTGCTTTGCCGTTCTCGCTTTTTTTACAGCAGTCAATTCTTAACGCTAAAATCGGTAGCGTTTTGGTTGCCAACACGCAAGGATTTGCCAAAAATTGGAATAATATTTTTGGCGGAGCGGTCAATGATACTTTGTCTTTCTTAACGATTGAACCGCAAAGCAACGAAAGCGTTAACCTTAATTTTAAAGTTAAAAATGCGGCGGTTGATGTTGGGGCCGAACAGCAAATGTTCAAACTAGTCAACAATGAACGCGTAGCACAGGGGATTGCGGCGCTGTCTTTTTCACAAAACTTGACCGATGTAGGCACGGCTCATTGCGAAGATATGTTTGCCAGAGGTTATTTTTCGCACAATACGCCCGAAGGGCTGACGCCTTTTGACCGGATGGCAGAGGCAAACATCACCTTTAATTTTGCCGGTGAAAATTTGGCTTTAGCGCCAAGCGTTAATTTGGCGATGAAGGGATTGATGCAAAGCCCCGGTCATAAAGAAAATATTTTGTCCAAAGATTTCCGCAAAATCGGGATTGGCGTGGTTAATGGCGGAGTTTTCGGAGAAATGTTTTGTCAGGAGTTCACAGATTAAAGATGAAAGATTTGCGGAGCGTTAAAAACGCGGATGTTAAAAACAAAACGGTAATGCTTAGGGCGGATTTGGATGTTCCGATTCAATCCTCACAGATTGCTGATGATACTAGGTTGAAAGCCTGGTTTCCGACTTTACAATATCTCCTAGAAGAAGGAGCAACTATTATAATAGTCGGACATTTGGGCCGTCCGGAATCAAAAATCGAGAATCGAGAATCAAGAATCGAGAATGGCGAGAAGAAGTTTAGCTTAGAACCAATAGCAAAGTGGTTGAGTCAAAAGTTCAAAGCGCAAAAATTAAAAGAGACGAAGGTTGGGGAATTTGGTGGGTGGGAGATTACGGACAAGATTTTTCTTTTGGAAAATATCCGCTTCTACCAAGAAGAAGAGAAAAACGATCCGCAATTTGCCAAAAGATTAGCTTCAATCGCGCAAGTTTATGTTAATGATGCGTTCGCTTCTTCGCACCGAGCGCATGCCTCAATCGTCGGCATCACCAAATTTTTGCCTTCATTTGCGGGTTTAAGATTATTGGAAGAAGTAAAAGTTCTCTCGCAAGTTTTGGAAAATCCGAAGCGGCCTTTGGGGGTGGTGATTGGTGGCGCAAAAATCGAGACCAAGCTGCCGTTGGTTGAGGAAATGCACGGCTTTGCAGACTATATTCTAGTCGGTGGGGAAATTGTCGAAAATGACAAAGTTCTTCTCAAAATTGCGCATGAAAGAGTGCATAGTAAGTCAATTTTGTTGATGGCGGATACAATTGAGAATAAGCAGGAGATTACTCTAAGAAGTGTCGAAAACTTTCTGCAGGTTCTCAAAAATGCGCAGACGATTGTGTGGAACGGGCCGCTGGGGCAAATCGAAGATGAAAAATATCAAGCCGGAACGCAAACTCTAGCTGAAGGGATTGTTAAAATTCCGGCGTTCACGATTGTCGGGGGAGGAGACACCATCGGATTTTTGAAAAAGAAAAACTTACTCAAACAATTTTCTTTTGTCTCCACCGGCGGTGGTGCAATGCTAGAATTCCTCGCCGGGGAATACCTGCCGGGACTGGTCGCTTTAGAACAGAAATAACCTCAAATCTTATAGTTGACAAGATAATCATGCTTTGATATAGTCCATGTGCTATGAAAGGAAAAATAGGAGAGGTTTTAGAAGGAAGATCGTCTGCAGGAGAATTAAGTGTAGAACAGCAAAGACAGGAAAAAAGGTTTAAGGCTACTTGTTCTGCTATTTTTGGTGCGATTAATCCAGATACTGGCACAAGCTTCATAGGTGTTATGAGTAGGTTAAAGGGAGACTGGTCCATACGACAAGATGACATAAAACCTGCCATCTGGCATTTATTAGATGTAGATTCCTCTTCAGTAGATGGTCGTTATCTTGCTTTGGATTGGGATGGAAAACTTCATATAAGGCAGACTGAAGAAGCAGCTAAAAAAGATAACGCCTCAAGGTAAACGTTGGATTTTATAAACTTCCTCTTGTTCATTTTTTGAAAACTTTGTTATACTAAATTAATGATAAGCACTTCGACTTCGCTCAGTGTTATCAAGTAAACTATGATTAAAGTTGCGATAAATGGATATGGGAGGATTGGTAGGGTAGCGCACCGCGTCATTTTGGAAAAGTATTTTAATGACGTTGACGTGGTTGCCATCAATGCCGGTTCTTCAACCGACATCAAAGGCTGGATGTATCTTTTAAAATATGATACTTCTTACGGTCCGATTTATTCTTTGAGTGTTTCTTATCAAGTCGCTGAAGAGAATCCCGCCATCAAAAACTTAATCGGCTATCTTTTGATTGATAATAAAAAGATTCCGGTGATTTCGCAAAAAGACCCAACTCTTCTTCCATGGAAAGACTTAAATGTGGACGTGGTGATTGAGTCAACCGGCGAGTTTACCTCTGAGGAGAAA
>DATKGX010000008.1:0-5338 GCA_035510555.1 Patescibacteria group bacterium
TTCAATTGCCATTTCAATTAAATTTTGTAACATCCCGGGAATCAACGAGATTTTTTTGTTGATTGCGACCATCATCGCTATCAAAAGACCGTCGACTAAAAATGTGTCTAGCAATGAGTTAGTGATATTGAAAAAGCCCAAACGAATAATAGGTTCTGCTGCGAATGAAACCATCCTCTTTATTTTAAAGGCAACCCACTCTCAAGTCAAGAAGAAAAACACATCTTCGGAGATATTCTTATAAATAAATGACATTAGAAACAGATTTTATTTTATGTTATAATTCCGTCATGGGAAGTGAGAGAGCAGTTTCCCCAGAGGAAGCGACAAGGAAAGAAGCATGGCTAAAAGATCTTGCTAATTTTATAGTGGAAGCGAATGGTCAGACATGGGCTGCGGGTGGTGGAGAGGTAGCTCCTGAAAGACCTGGCTACAAAGAATTAGAGTATCGCAAGGGAGTGTGGAGATTAAGAGATAGTTATACCGGATATTTTAGAGCTCCTGGGATGACCACAATTTATTACAAAGATGTTCCAGCTTGGACAATGGCTTTTGGTGGGCATGGACAAACTGAAGGATCGGAAGAAGGTGTAAAAGAAACTTTCGCATTTCTTAAAGAAGCTTTGATGCATGTAACCCCAAACCTTCCTTTCCGTGGACCGAGAGAATATGTTGTTGGAAATAAGAGATATGAGTTTGAATTACTTGGTGAAGGAGACATGGAGGATTGCTCATGGAAGGAAAGAATTATTGAAGATGGCGTAAATACTTTTAATCAGACAGGAATTTGTGGAATTGTAATCAATAGAGATGCAAACAGACAACCTCAGCTACCTTGGAACAGGTAAAAAGAGTAATTAAATCCTAAGTCAAGGAGAAAAATCACGAAGTCCGCGGATTTTATCGGCAATTATGACAGGTTTTTCGTTTTTTGAGTCAATTTTTCCATCAATCAAAATGACGCTATCTTTAACCAGTAAACCTTTGTAAATATCAAAAACTTTAGGAAAAATAACACATTCTAGGGTAATTCCGTTCTCATTGGCAATCGTGACAAAAGCCATTTCCTTGCCGGACTTTTTTGTAAAAATACGCCGGACGGTTTCCACAATCCCGCCAACCGTTACCACAGTTTGTTCTTTTTCTTCTGCTAGGAGTTCTATTTCGTGAGTAATATCGTCTTTAATCCGCATTAAATTGTCCATTTGTGGATGGGCGGTGAGATATAAACCCAAAAACTCTTTTTCAAACGCCAGTTTTTCATCGGATGAAAAATCCTCAAAATCTTTAGCGGACGATTTAGGCACAGCTTCAAGATCTACTTCATCACCGAATAAGCTGGCTTGACCTATTATTCCTTGTTTTTTCTTCTTAGTTGAGGAGTCTACGATATCCGGAAAATCAATTAGTAATTGGGCTCTTTTTCCGAATAAATCCATAGCTCCAGCCTTAATTAGGCTTTCCATGGTTTTTTTATTGATGGTACCAAGTTCAACTCTGGTGCAAAAATCTTCAAAGCTTTTAAAATTTCCATTCGCCCGGTTTTCAATGATGTTTTTAATTGCAGCGGTGCCAACGTTTTTAATTGCGGAAAGACCAAACCTTATTTTGATGCCTTCTTCAATCGAAAAATCTTCGTCGGATTTATTAATATCGGGAGGAAGAACCTGCACTTTTAATCTTTTACACTCTGCGACAGCTTGGGCAATTTTTTCATTCTTAACCGGTCCGGTTGTACCTCTGGATTCGGCGGTTAAAAGGGCTGTCATGAATTCAACTGAGTAGTGAGCCTTAAGATAAGCGGTGCGAAAAGCAATCGTGGCGTAACAGGCGGCGTGTGCTTTACCAAAACCATAACCGGCAAATGGTTCAAACAGTGTCCATAAAACTTCAGCCTTGGGTTTTTGCATGCCATTATCAACACAACCCTGTACAAAGTGGTCGTGTTCCTTTTTCATTTCAGCGGAGATCTTTTTGCCGACGGCTTTTCTTAATTTATCCGCCTCCAACCACGAATACCCGGCAACTTTAATAGCGGTTAATAGAAGGTCGTCCTGAAAAGTGATAATCCCGTAAGATTCTTTTAATACATCTTCTAGTCTTGGGTCAGGATATTTAATTAACTTTGGGTTATTTTTCCGTTTGATAAATTCGGGAATATTAGCCATCGGACCAGGACGGTAAAGTGCCACCATTGCCTGTAAATCAAAAATTGTAGTGGGTTTTAAGTCCTTAATATATCTCCTCATTCCGGCTGATTCAAGCTGAAAAATACCGGTGGTTTCACCTGAAGCCAGTAATTCGTATGTTTTAATATCTTCAAATGGAATATTGGAAAAATCAACTACCTTATCCTGGTTAACCTTGATAAATCTTAGGCTTTCCTGAATAATAGTTAAGTTCCGTAGTCCCAAAAAATCCATTTTTAACAGTCCGACGCCGTCGTAATCGGCGCCGATAGAATACATGTCATATTGGGTAATAATTTTGTCACCGTTAGATTCTCTTTGCAGAGGCGTGTATTCGGTGATATCTTTATCGGCGATAACCACTCCAGCAGCGTGCACCGACGCATGACGCGCCACACCTTCGACTTTTCTGGCCAAATCCAGAATTTTGCGGGTATCCTCTTCAATACTGTAAGCAATTTTTAGTTCAGGACTTTGCTCCAACGCTTTATCAATCGTCATGGCATGTCCCTGCCAACCGGGAGGAATCATTTTAGAGATGCGGTCAGGAATGGCGTAAGGATAGCCCAAAACCCGGCCAATATCGCGAACCGAGCCTCTGGCTTCCATCGTTCCAAAAGTAATAATCTGGGCAACCTTATCCCGCCCGTATTTTTCGGTAACATATTCAATTACTTCATCCCGACGGTTATCGGCAAAATCTAAATCAATATCAGGAGGCGAAGGCCGCATTGGGTTTAAAAACCTCTCGAAAGGCAATTTAAAATATAAAGGATCAATATCGGAAATGCTTAAAGCGTATGAAACAATTGAGCCGGCATTGGAGCCTCTGCCCGGACCAACCGTAATTCCTTGAGCCTTAGCCCAATTAACGAAATCCGCGACAATCAAGATGTAAGTTTCATAACCTTTTTTAAGAATGACTGACAGTTCATAATCGACTCTGTCGGTAATTTCCTTTGTAATTGTTTTGTAGCGTTTTTTTAAGCCTTCATCGACCTTAATCTTGATATATTCTGCCGCCGTATGGCCGTCTGGCACCTCCAAAACCGGCATAATCCATTTCCCTAAAGGAATTTCCACGTTACACATCTCGGCTATTTTAACCGTATTTTCAATTGCTTCAGGTGTTTGCACAAACAAACCTGTCATTTCATCCGGAGATTTAATGTAAAAATCAGGCGAGGCAATCATCGAAAGTTTTCTGCCCTTCGTATCAACCGTAGTCTGAGTTTGGATGCAAAGGAGTGCCTCTTGAGCATTAGCATCGGAGCTATGAACATAATGGTTGTCGTTGGTAGCTACCAGGGGAATGCCCAGTTTCTTTGACATCTCAATCAATTTCGTGTTTAAGACTTCCTGATCCGGAAGATTTATATGCTTTTGTAGCTCTAAATAAAAATTTCCCTGTCCGAAAATTTCATTTAATTCTTTTGCCCGTTTCTCCGCCGTTTCCTGCTGATTGCTCATTAATGGTTCAGAAACAAACCCGCCTAGGCAGGCTGTTAAGCAAATCAAACCTTCGTGGTGTTCCTTAAGAAGCTGCATGTCAGTTCTTGGTCTATAGTAGTAGCCTTCAAGATTAGCAATGGAAATGATTTTCATTAAATTCTTGTATCCTTGAAGATCTTTTGCCAATAACACTAAATGGTTAGAATCGGAATCAATACCGGCTTCTTTATCATGCCTGGTGCGTTTGCTGACATAAATTTCGGCACCAATGATAGGTTTTATTCCTGCTTCCAGACAAGCTTTGTAAAAAGTGATTGCGCCATACAGGTTGCCGTGATCTGTGATAGCAATGGCGTTCATGCCCAAATCCTTGGCGCGTTTGGCCATGTCTTTAACCTTTGAAAGACCATCTAATAAAGAAAACTCGCTATGATTGTGAAGGTGTACAAAGTCGGCCATAATTCATGAATTTAATTGGTCCAGATGTTTAGATTCCCATTTCCATCTTTTTTTGATGCATACATTGCTTGGTCAGCGTCTATCAGTGATTGTCGAGGCTCATGTGGGTTTACCAATGCTGCTCCTGCAGACATTTTTATACCGTATTCCATGAGCTGGGGTTTGATTCTTCCCCAAAGATTTTGTGCTTCGTCCGGTGTTGTTCCTGGAAGTAGTAAGATGAACTCGTCGCCTCCCATTCTTGCAAGACCACCAATAAAACTATCTTCATTCTCGGTATCTTCTTCGCTCCCTAATCTCACTGGCACGTCTATTCTTCTCAAGCTGTGTTTTAATATTTTTGCTACCGTCGTCAAAACTTTATCACCCGCATGATGGCCCTTGTTGTCATTGATCTCCTTAAAATTATCTATATCCATAAACACAAGAGTTAGTGGGTGCCCTTCCCTCATTGCTCTTTCAACCTCTAATTTATAGGTTTCGTTGAAGCCTCTTCTATTTGGAATTTCTGTAAGATGATCCATAAAGGCATTTTTTGCTTTAACCCTCAGTTTCTCTATTCTTAAATCTTTTGCAACATCATTTCTTGCTAATATATTACTTTCTCTTCGCCCAATTCGATGAATAATTGATTCTAATGCGCCTATCTTTTCTTCAACTCGCTGTTGTATAGCGGGGTTTCTGCTGACTTTAATATCCGCGCTGGGTTCGCTCATTTTATTTCCTCCAAAATTAATTGCCTAACGATATTTGTATCGATTTTCTTCTTGATTATATACATTACCTGGCCGATTGCAAATTGAATGACTGTTTCCTTACCTTTTTTATAGTCTTCGGTGATTTTTGGATTGTCTTTAAGGACTTTTCGCACAACCGTTCTCAGCTCATCGAAATCAACCTCATTGGTTTTGTTTGCTTGAATGATGTCTTCTACTAATTTTGCCGGAAGAATCTTATCAGTGTCAATTTTTTTATTGATAATGTAATTGGCAATTTGTTTTGGAGTAACTTTGCTTTGAGAATCTTTAACAGCCCGCTCGAAATAGTCCGCAAGAGCTACCTCTTTAGTTAAAATTTCAGCATCATATTCAGATAGCCCGTATTCTTTCTGAAATCTAGCCAGTCTTGGGTCAGGAAGTTCCGGAAGTGAATTATTAAGTTTTTCAATTTGTTTTTCTGTCCACCTAATCGGGGGTATATCCGGCTCTGGGAAGTAGCGGTAGTCATTGGCTTCTTCC
>DATKGX010000009.1:0-12032 GCA_035510555.1 Patescibacteria group bacterium
TTCTCCGGTTGATGGTACGGTTGACTCTTTAGCTAATGGAAAAGTGGTTTTAAAAACCGATAAAGAAGCGATTATGGCGCTGGATGGTGTCGGTGGGGAAGCAGAAGGTGCTATTGAATATTTGCCGGATTCCGACGAAACTAAACTGGGCGCTTCAATCAAGGGAAAAATTTTGTTAGCTAAGTCAATTGATAAACTTTACGTTTTTAAGACAATTGGATTAGAAGCGACGGGAATAGTTACGGAAAAACTGGAGGGCATTGGTTTTGTTAATTTGGAAGAAAAACAGGTCAAGATGCCGGTTTTGGCAGTTAGCGAAGAGGACTTTGGTAAACTAATAAAAGAGAAAGATAAAAAGCTCTATCTTTTTGGTAAAAATAAAAGTATTATCATTTTATGAAAAATAGGACTTTACAGATAGTTTTAATTGTTTTAATTACATTTTTAGCCGGATATTTTGTTGGAACACTCAAAATTAATTTAGACTGGCGAAATTATAAACCCGTTTTAAACGTCGCGAGCAAGGAACCGCCGGCAGGCGTTATTAATGTTGACTTCAATCCTTTCTGGAGCGTTTGGCAAAGTTTGCTGACTAATTATTATGATAAATCGAAATTAGACCAGCAAAAAATGCTCGATGGCGCCATTAATGGCATGGTGGCCTCAATCGGCGATCCGTTTACACTTTATCTTCCGCCGGTTGCCAATAGCGATTTTAAACAAGGCTTAGCCGGAGAATTTAGCGGTATTGGCGCAGAGCTGGGGATAAAAGATAAAAATATTATTGTGATTGCGCCTTTGGATGGCAGTCCGGCGGAGAAAGACGGCATTAAAGCCGGCGACATCGTTCTAAAAGTTGACGGACAATCGATTACCGGTTGGGATTTAGCCAAGGTGGTCTCGCAAATTAGAGGGCCGAAAGGAACGGCGGTGACATTAACAGTTCAGCATGCTAACAATAAGCAAGTAGACATTACTATTGTTAGGGATGTCATTACCGTCAAAAGCGTGGCGATGAATATTCAATCCGCCAAGTGTTCAAATACCGGTTGTACCAATGTTTCCAAAGATTCATGTTCGGGAGATAGTTGTACAGAATTTGCTTACATCAGGCTGTCGCAATTTGGTGACAATACTAATCAAGAATGGACAAGTTTAGTTAAAGGGATTAGCGACAAAATTAATCAGGACAAAAATATTAAAGGCGTGGTTTTGGATTTACGTAATAACCCCGGCGGATATTTAACCGACGCGCAATTTATTGCTTCGGAATTTTTGCTAATGGGAACAAAAGTTGTTGGAGAAGATCCGTGTTCGCAACTAGATTGTTCATTGACGGTTCAAAGACAGGGGGCATTGACTGACCCAAAAATTAAAGTGGTCGTACTAATCAACAAGGGTAGCGCGTCGGCCAGCGAAATCGTTTCGGGCGCCTTAAAAGATAATAACCGGGCGATGCTGGTTGGGGAGACGTCATATGGAAAAGGCACAGTTCAACAGGCGCAAGATTTAGGTGACGGAGCAGGATTGCATGTGACCATTGCCAAATGGCTAACGCCAAACGGCACTTGGGTTAACGGTAAAGGTTTGACGCCCGATGTCTCTGTCAGCTTAGACCCGAAAAATCCATCAGAGGATACGCAACTTGAAAAAGCAGTTTTCGAATTGCTAAAATAGATAAATTATGTTTAGGCAAAATGTTCTCCTTAAGGATTACAGCCGGTATCAAATCGGCGGCCCTGCAGCCTATTTTCTAGAAGTCTCAACAAAAAAGGAATTATTAGTTGGTTTAAAAGATTGGCGAAAACTGTCCGCAAAATTCTCTCCAGAAAAAAGAAAAATTTACGTTTTGGGAGCAGGAACAAACTTGTTAATTAACGAAAAAGGTTTTGACGGTCTAGTCATCCATAATCGTATCGGCGGAATTGAGAAAAGAGGAGAAGAGATTATTGTTGGCTCGGGAGTAATTCTAGCAGACCTTTTGGATTTTTGTATTGCCAATTCTTTATCAGGCTTGGAGTGGGCAGGGGGACTGCCCGGAACAGTTGGTGGGGCAGTTAGGGGTAACGCCGGAGCGTTTGGTGGAGAAACAAAGGACAGCGTTAAAGAAGTTCAAAGTTTAAATTTGGATACATTGGAAGAAAAATCGCGCGATAAATGGGAGTGCGCTTTTGCCTACCGCTACAGTATTTTTAAAACTGAAGAAACGAAAGACGAAATGATTTTATCAGTAGTTTTAAGTTTAAAAAATGGTCAACAATCCGCCATCAAAAATTCCATTCAAGAAAAAATTGATTATCGTAACCAAAAGCATCCGATGGAATATCCAAGTATCGGTAGTACTTTTAAAAACGTCAATGTAGACAAGGTGCCTGAAAAATTAAGAGAAACTTTAGCTCCGTCAATTAAGATCGATCCGTTTCCGGTTATTCCGGCAGCAAAATTCCTAATTCTGGCCGGCGTTAAGGGGAAGAAAATCGGGAACGCGCAAATTGCCGAGAAGCATCCTAACTTTATTATTAACCTCGGCAGTGCCAAATCAGACGACGTCAAAGCGCTGATTAGTTTTGCTAAAGAAAAAGTGCAAAAAAAGTTCAACGTTACTTTGGAAGAAGAAATCATCTACCTCTAGCGTTGGCAAGCTTAAAGCAATTGACTGATAAGCTTCAACAATAGTATAAATAATTGTGGGGAACTTTTTTCTAGATCTAACGGTAATTATCTGCCTGGCCGCAGTTTTGGCTCTCATCTTCAGATTACTTAAGCAGCCCGCAATCCTCGCTTACATTCTAACCGGAATTATCATCGGCTTTTTTCATTATTTCCAAAGTTCTAATCAGGACATTTTGCAGACGATGTCGCAAATCGGCGTTACATTGCTTTTATTCATGGTTGGTTTGGAAATTAAAGTTTCCGAGCTTTTTTCTTTAGGCAAGTCACTATTGATTGCAGCGGTGGGACAGATAGGATTAACCATTTTAGGTGGATTTGCAATTGCGACTTTTTTTGGCTTTGATCTTTTTTCCTCTTTTTATATCGCAATGGCTTTAACTTTTTCCTCAACCATTATCGTGGTAAAGCTTTTATCCGACAAAAGGGAAATGCACGCTTTATATTCTAAATTTTCAATCGGCATTTTACTGGCTCAAGATATTGTGGCAATAGCGCTGTTAATGCTTTTGTCTGGTGTCAGCACGAAGACGCAAGGACTAGATATGCTGATGAATTTTATTTTGATTTTGGTGAAGGGCGGGATTTTAGTTGCGGTCGTTGCGCTTTTATCAAGGCATTTCTTCCCCAAGTTTATTGAGTCAATCGCCAAATCTTCCGAAACACTTTTTCTAATCAGCTTGGCTTGGGTTTTCGGTTTGGCCGCCATTGTCAGTTCTCCCTACGTTGGTTTTTCGATTGAAATCGGCGGATTCTTAGCCGGATTGGCGCTAGCTAACACGATGGCCAATTATCAAATTATCGCCAAAGCTAAAATTCTTAGAGACTTTTTCATCGTTTTGTTCTTTGTGCTTTTAGGGATTCAAATGTCTTTTGTAAGTCTCCAAACAATTATTATTCCGGCCATTTTCCTGTCGTTGTTTGTGCTTTTAATTAAACCGCTTTTGGTAACGCTGGTAATGTCGGCGATGGGCTACCGCAAGCGCACTGCTTTTTTAACCGGCATATCTTTGTCACAAATTTCGGAGTTCTCCTTGATTCTGGTTTTTATGGGTTACAAACTAGGACAAATCAATCAGCGAGTGGTTTCTTTAATTACGGTTGTTGGGCTGATCAGCTTTTTTGTTTCCACTTACGGATTAATTAATGCAAAAGTTCTGTACCGTAAGATGGCGCCGTACTTAGCATTTTTGGAGAGGGCAGAAGCTAAAAAAGATGAAATCAGCGAACCCGAAGACAGTCTAGAAAGTTTAGATAATCACGTCGTAGTTATTGGTGGCGACCAAATGGGGGAGAGCATTATGGAAGCTTTAGAGGATCGGGATATGGATGTAGTGTTGGTCGATTTTGACCCCAGCATTCTCAAAAAACTAAAAGACTCGCCTCGTCTCGGCGGAGCGGGTAAAAAAGTGCACCGCCTGTTTGGCGATATTGCCGATTTGGATATCCAGGAGCGTGCTAGACTTACCCAAGCAAAATTGGTGATTTCTACCATTCCGGACGCCGAAGACAATGTCTTGCTCTTAAAAGAATTAAAGCACGAAAACCGGCGGGCCAAAATAGTGGTGATGGCGCTGGATAGTCATGATGCCAAGCTTTTGTACAAAGAGGGCGCCGATTATGTGATTTTGCCGCATTTGGCCGGTGGCAGACAAATTGCGGAAATTATTTTAGATAACCATTTGGATAAAATCGAAAAATTAAAGGAGAAGGATGCTAAATATTTGGGTTAGAATAATCTGGTAGATTATTATCCACAAGCCACTGCTTAGTCTTCTCGTCTACCTTATCGGAAAGAAGTATGTTCAAGCCATGTTCTTTAGTAAATCCCAATAAAGCAGAATAAAGAGTGCGTCTAGTATCATCATCTCCCTCAATACTAATTATTCTCGCGTTTCGTGAATTTACAACTATAAATTCAGTAGCTATCATTCCTGACAGGCTTCCAGCCGGAGAAGAAGCAACAATATTTAACATTAATTGCCTGCTCTCTATTAGGATTTTTGCGGTGGGTTCATTTTTTGGAACAGAAGGAGAAGGGTCGGGGGAGAGTCTTAAGCTTTCTAAGCCGGTTCTCATAAATTTTTCCTTTTCCCAAGTTATCACAAATAAATGATGTCAGTCAAGGGGCATTTTATTCCTGCGGAGTTTCTAAAGTTCTCATTGATGCTATTACGTCGTCTAAGTTTCCATCCATAATTCCTTCTAAGTTTCTCCAAGATTTGTTGACGCGGTGGTCGGTTAATCTATCCTGTGGAAAATTATAGGTACGGATTTTTTCAGAGCGCATGCCGCGTCCAACTTGCGTTGCTTTAAGTCCGGCAATCTCACCATGTTGCTTCTCGACTTCAATTTCCCACAATTTTGCCCGAAGCATTTCCATCGCCAATTCTCTGTTTTGGGCTTGAAAGCGCTGTGTTTGACAGTTGACGACAATACCGGTTGGCGTATGTTTTAATCTTACTGCGGTTGAAACCTTGTTAACATTCTGTCCGCCGTGGCCCCCAGATCTGTGTGCCTCAAATTCAATGTCGTCGGGGTTAATGTGTAAATCGATATCTTCCAGCTCCGGCAAAACCGAAACAGTGGCGGTAGAAGTATGTACACGGCCTCTTTTCTCAGTCGTCGGAATGCGTTGTACACGATGAACACCCGCCTCAAACTTCAATAATTCAAAAGCGCCATGTCCCTCAATTTTAATGACATCTTCGTCCAATGCCTCGACTTTAAAACCTTTCATTTGGGCAAAGCGGGAATACATTCGCAGTAATTCCTGTCCCCAGTTGGCTGCTTCGTCTCCGCCGGCAGCGCCACTAACTTGTACTAAAACATTTCTTTCGCCCAAAGAATCGTCGTCCGATTCCTGTTCGCTTACATTATTTTCATAAGTTTTTAAAATCTCTGCTTTTTGCTGTTCGAGATTATCGATTTCACCCTTAGCCAGTTCAGCCATTTCGGGATCGGCAAGGAGAATTTTTGTTTCCTCAATCTTTTTATCCAGTTCGCTTATTTGAACCTGTCGATAATCATCCATAGAGGAGTTCTAAGCTGCGTCCATTAACATTTCGCGCAGTGTCTTTGGGGCATTGTCGGCTTTTTTCTGTTCTTTTTCTTTCT
Source organism: Patescibacteria group bacterium (assembly GCA_035510555.1). GTDB lineage: Bacteria > Patescibacteriota > Microgenomatia > Levybacterales > UBA12049 > DATKGX01. The sequence continues at coordinate 5,788 of DATKGX010000009.1, forward strand.
TTTTGGTTACGTGAAGTTTGCCGATTTCAACTTTTTTGGTGAACTTTTCAATTCTACTGCCGCTGTCAACAAATCTTTGCTCACCGGTGTAAAACGGGTGACATTTATCGCACAGTTCCACATGAATTATTTCTTGGGTTGAACCAATTGTAAATTTGTTTCCGCACTGGCAAATAACCTGTGCTTCTTCAAAATATTGTGGATGAATTGCCTGTTTCATGTGTCTAATTATAGCGTATTCTTAGGTTCAACACAAGGCTTTTTCCCGTTGACAAGGAAAGCTTAAGGTTATATTATCGCCTTATGGAAAGACGAGGTGCAGAAAATCCAGTCCCAGCAGAAGCTACAAGCGCAGTGCCGACAAAATCTCTAACAGAGGTGATTGCGGCTGATTATAAAAAAATACTTATCGATAGACGTCCTCCAATAAAAAGTCGAGCGAGTGCTGATAGAGAAGAGGAGGATAGGCTACGAAGAGCTGCGGCAGAGCAGGGTGTTGGAGAAATTAGAATCACTTGGTAGCAGAAGCTACTTTCTTATCATTAAATTTTCCCCGTGATATAATTAATTCATGGAAGAATCAATTGGAGTTCCGGTCATTATTCTTGATAAAACCAAAAAGAAAATTCTTTTAGGCGTAAGAAAGAATTGTTATGGCGCTGGAGCCTATGGTTTACCGGGCGGAAGACTGGAGTCTAATGAGCCGCTTGAAGCATGCGCTAAAAGGGAGCTTTTGGAGGAAGCAGGAATTACCGCCAAATCTTTAAAAGCTTTGGGTGTGGTTAGAGATTTTCAGACAGACCACAATTTTATTCACTTCGCGTTTGTCTGTGAAGATTTTGATGGGGAAGTTAAACTGATGGAGCCGCAAAAGTGCGAAGGTTGGGAGTGGTTTACTTTAAATAATCTGCCCGAAAATATTTTGCCGGGGCACGCTCAAGCAATCGACATTTTCCTAAAGCAAGATTTATTTCTCCGCGACTACATAAAATAATTTCCTCCGAATTATAATTAGCTCCGGTTCTCCCGCTTGAGTTTTTAGCTAAAATGTCCTATAATAATTATCTAATTATGTCAATTGTTAATGCAGTTGAGGGATTAAGAAAACCGGGAGACTTTGGATACAGACAAGCGGGAGCTGTTTATTTAGGCACTCAGGAAGAATGCGTTTTTGCCAGAGATCCCAATGAGCATCCATCAAGATCGCCTATAGATATTGGTGGAAATTGTCTTTTGGGGCAACGACCGGATTTGGAAGCCACGATAAAAACCGAATTGATGGCAACATCCGATCTTAGGACTCTCCGGTTGGTTAAAGATCCCCTAAATCCTAGATTGAAGCCGTTAGTAATTGAGGGTTGGGATGGGAGTTCAGGCGATTTAGTGCTGTCAAACAAACGGGTCTATCAACTTTTCCATAGCGCATATACAACCGATGGTGGTATTTCCAGGGGGCATTTCCTTCTGCAGGAAGTCGCGTGGGAAAGCGTTAGACTTGTCGATAATAGATTAGGTTTTGTTAATTTAGATAATGAGCTTAGCTTGGAATTATGGGAAACTCCTGTTTCTTTGTATCAATTGGGAAGAAAAAAGCTAATGGTCCCGCAAAAATGGGGAGGAACAGTAGCTATCGAAGGAACCAACCCCGGTGGGCTAATGACAAACGTACTAGATGTAATTAATAAAACAGTGAGTGAAAGACATATTCCTGTTTGGCGGAAAAACAGGATTTAAACGAGGTGTTTGAGGATTTGGTCAAAAGTTAATTCTTCTTGGGTTCGTTTCTCCATATCTTTCAAAATCAACTTTTCCGCATCAACGATTACCACAAACGGAATTTGCTTTTTGTCGGCGTATTTTAATTGCTTTTCCAAATCTTTTTCGCCTAAATAAATTTCGGTATTGATATTTTCAGTTCTTAATTTTTCAGCAATTTCAAGGGCTTTCCCAGAATTTGTTATCAAAACTTTCGTTGTGGAGAATAGGTTGGGTATTTTATTTTGCTCTTCCAATACTTCTATCGTTCTATCAAAACCAAGCCCAAATCCTACTGCAGAAAAATCCCGTCCGGCAAACATTCCTATAAGATTGTCATATCTCCCCCCGCTGCAGATGGAGCCGGTGCCGCCCTGAGCAACAGTTTCGAAGATGATGCCGGTGTAGTAATCGAGGCCCCGCGCCAAAGTCGGTTCATATTGAATTTTTGACATATCGCAACCCATTTGCTCCAAAGATTTAAGTATCTGGGTAATAGTTTCGGTTTGGGGTTTGTTTTGAAGTTCTCGCAAAGCTTTTTTCGCATCTACGTCCTCCATTCCTTTCTCAATCATTTCGGAGAGTACCGCAGATTCTCCTATTTTCTCCAGCTTATCGATAGCCGCAATATATTTTTTATCAAGGTTTGCGAGATTTGCGCGATCATTTATCTTAATAGTCACGTCAAGATTTAACGCTTGATAAATGGCAAGTACCAGTTTAATTATTTCCACATCTGCTAGAGGAGAGGACGAACCGATAATGTCAGCGTCGCATTGAACGAATTCCCGGTAACGGCCTTTTTGCGTATTCTCGGCGCGCCAGACATTTTGAATTTGATATCGCTTAAAAGGCATTGGCAATTCATTTTGGTATTGGGCGACAACCCGAGCTAAAGGAACGGTTTGGTCATAACGCATGGCGACTTTTCTATCTCCGTTATCAACGAAGCGATACATTAACTTGTCGCCCTCATTTCCGTATTTACCCGCTAAAATATCTTCGTACTCTAAAGCGGGCGTTTCCAATGGCTCAAAACCATAGGACTTAAACACTCTTTTAAGAGTTCCTAAAACGTATTGGCGTTTCCGCATCTCTTTTGGCAAAAAGTCACGAAAGCCTTTTAAGGTTCTTGGTTCAATTTTCATAATCTAATTGTATCACGAACTAAACTTCAAGCTCAACAATTTCCCTGTTGACAGAAGATTGATAGAGTGGTAAAAATGACCTATATTTATGGCAAGAGAAGAAAGATCATTAGGTCGGGATTTAGTAGCGGAAGTATTGGCAGCGCGAAACGCCCCGGCAAAAACTCCAGAGAATCGAGCAGGAGAAGAAAAAAACTTCAGATTGTTCTCGAAACTGACTGATTTGCTCAGGGAGTTTGTGCCATCTGACCAACTATCAGAGTTGTCTCCATTACAGAATAGTTTAACCGACGCAGAAAGAAATGAAGAATTATCCCGTAGGGAGCATCAACAGTTTATGTCCGAAATTAGCAGAAGGAATAAAATAGCTAGCGCAGATCATTTCCTTGATGCCATTATCGAAAAGGACGGAGAAACAGTTAGAGCACAAATACAATTGCAACCGGGTCAAGGCGATGTTTCGCTGGAAAAGCCGGCCGCGTTTACAATCACTTTGCCGGACACCTCGATAGGCGAGGTTTTTGTAGTAAGAGAAAAATCGATACAAGGAGATCCAATGACGGTAGCAAGATTATTTGCGTATCTTAGGTATTCGGCGCAAATTAGCTACAGAAGACAAGCCAAAACTTCCTAGTTCTTAGTTTCTTCGGGGTTGATAAAGTGGTAGCCGAGTTTTTTAATGACGATAACGGCAATGCCTAAGACCGGAACCACAAACACTGCGCCCATTGCTCCGGCTACTTTAAAACCGATTAAAATTGACAATAAAACCACAATCGGGTGTAGTTTAAAAGCTTTCTCCATTAACTTTGGCCCGACGGCGTTATAAGTAATTTGCTGGATTAACAAAAGAATGGCGGCAATTGCAACAGCTAGAAGGGGATTTTCCGGATGGGTAACCAAAACGACAAAAGCCGGTGGAACAATACCCAGAAGCGGTCCGGCCAAAGGAATAATCGTTAAAAGCCCGGCCAGAATGGCAATAGAGGCGGCGAAATCGATTGAAAAAATCCTTAGTACTATCCAAGTCGTAATACCGGCCAAGACACCAAATAAAACCTGGATTTGTAAGAATGATGCAAAGGTTTCATTAATGGTTTCTTGAACAAATTTTAAGTTTCCATGCCAATTTTTGGGTGCTAATTTATACATTTCCGCGCTAATTTTTTCCTTGTCCAAAATCAGATAAAAAGATAAAACCAAGATAATAATGATGTCAACAAAAATTGTGGCAACGGAGGGCAGAAAACCAATCAGGTTTTCAAACGAATGGCCGACGACATTATTCCATGTTTTGGTAAATTGGGGAAAAGCGTTTAAGCTTTTCGGAATGATGGTTGATAAAGATTGGTATTGGGAAATAACAGTTGGCAGCAGGATGAAAACAATCGCCGTAAATAGGATTGCAAAAAAAACGTAGACGATTAAGGCAGACCAAAGTTTTGCAAGCCTCGTCAGTTTGCTAACGACATCTACCAGCGGTTCCAGAATAAAACTCAACAGCCAAGCCACCAGTGCGATGATGATAACATCGGAGAAATTGCCCAAAAACTGCCAGAAAATCCCCAACAAATAAATTGAAACAGCGATTGTTAAGAGGAAAACAAGCAGCTTAAAAAAGGTAAATTCTTTTTTGATTTCTTCAAACATGAGTATGATTTAATTATCAGCCTGTTGAGGAAATAAATCAAGAGTTATTTAGTGATCGGATATAGCTTAACGCCTGAGCCGGTTGACGGAGCAATGGTTGGGCTTACGAGGTTCAAATTGTAGCCAAGTTGGATATCCGGTAAAACGATAATTTGCGCGGCCACAATTTTGCTTTTGTCTTGTTTGTCCGGAAAACCGGTGACGGAAACCGTTTGCGCGGTCTGCATTTTTGAAAAACCCGATTTGGTTAGTGTTCCGCCTAAGAGAAAGGAGGTTTTGGTAACGTCTGTAATTTCAATAACCGTTTTGGAATTATTTTCCTTGGCAACAGTAATTCCATAATTGGTTTTATCAATGTCTGAAATTTCGCCAAAAACAATGGTTGGGAAGGAGGTCATGACGTCGATATCGCGGGCGAGTATCCGGCGGGATTGTTTATTGTAAAGGCCTAAAACTCCCAACGTCATGCCTTTGGTAACATCGGAGATGCCAAAGGACGAGTTAGACGAAGAGCTAAATTTAGTTAATTCATCCACATCCACAAACCTTGTATTGCCGTTTGGATCGGTTAGAGTAATTTGAGCGCTGGAAGAATCAGTAACAGCTCCAATAACTCCTCTTTTCTCCACCAAATTAAGCTGCGCGGTTTTGGAAGCGATTTCATTACCAAGCTTTTCCAAAAGCGCCTGATCAGCTGTCGGTGTGGCCGTCGCCGCCAAAGCACAGTTCGTTAGAATTAGCGCGGTCAAAGTTAAAAATAAAATAAGTATTAAAGTTTTCTGCATATTAAAAATCTTCGGTTGAATAAGTCACTGTCCGTTGTAAGGTTGTTGTCTCTCCGCCGGGCAGAATGGACATTAATTTAATAAGATTTTCTCCGTTTTCCAAAGTTAAAGTGGTGGAGAAGTCGCCCTGACTAGATGGTTGCATAGCTGACTGGCCGGAGTCGGTATAAACTATGATGGTGGCGTTAGGGTTGGTTTTACCGCTAATCACAAAAGTTTTATTATCAACAACTGTTTCATCGCCGGATTGATTAAGCGTAATATAAACTGTTGGTTTTGGTGTCGGAGTAGGCGATGGCGCGTTTAAGATTATTTGGTTTGGGGAAGAAATGGTTTTGGTGCTTTGATAAAAATAGAAAGCAAGTCCTGCCACCAAAAGTCCGATTAAGACCGCAATAAATGCCAGAATAACTCTTTCTTGTTTCATATCGGTAACCCATAATACGAAAAAAGTGTTATCTTGTCAAGGTAATCATTGTATGTTAGGATTATCTTCATGGATGTACAAACCCTCGGTGAAGGTTCACTAAAAATTAAAAGCAAAAAAACAACGTTGGCAATTGATCCGGCAACCTCAATCCAAAAGTTTGACGCGGACGCGATTCTTTTAACAGGCATTGAAGGAGACATCAACCGAGTCACAAATTATCGGGTAATCATTGATGGCGTTGGGGAATACGAAGTCTCGGGCTTAAAAATTGTGGGAATTAAAGCGGAAGACGGTTTGGTCTTTAGTTTAATTTCGGAAAATGTACGGACATTAGTGGGTAAAGTCAGTTCTTTAAAACAGATTTCGGCGGAGAAAATCGGGGATTATCAAGTTGTCATTATCAATGCCGATACAGATGCCAGTGAATCAATGATTACCGCTATGGAACCAAGCATTGTTGTTTTGTATGGCTTAAAA
>DATKGX010000010.1:0-4899 GCA_035510555.1 Patescibacteria group bacterium
ACTACAAAAATACAGCCTGTGAATATAATTTTTTTTCGAACATCAGGCGACTTGAGACTATTTCTAAAAATAGCTAAGATTCTCTCCATTTAGTTTTATTTAGTTACTGCTTCACTCTTTGCCGATTTTGCTGCTGGTTCGACTTTGCCCCCGGCTTTAACAATTTTTTTCTCGGCTCGTTTGGAAATTGGTAATTTAATTGTGAAAGCGCTTTTGATTTCGCCGTCTCCTAAAATTTTTACTCCGTATTGGGCCGCTTCGGCTGCGTCGACTATTTTCTTACTGATTAACGCTTTCAAATCAATTATCGAATCTTTGGCAAAAAGATTCAAGACTTTAAGGTTAACGATCACCGGTTTATTTTTGAAAAGTTTATTTCTACCCTTGCCTCTTCTAAAAGGCAATCTCTTAATTAAAGGCAGAGCTCCGCCTTCAAAGGACATTGATCTTGAACTTCTGGCGTTTTGCCCTTTGGTTCCTCGTCCCGCGGTTTTGACCCGACCGCTCCCGTGTCCCTGTCCCAGTCTTCTTTTTGATTTACTTTTGATTGATGATAAATTATTTAACTGCATGCTTCTCCTTTCTCTTTTGCTGCTCTCTATTGTATCTGGTTGCTAATCTTTTTAAAGCTTCCATGGTGGCGTAGACATTACTGGCTTTATTATTGGTTCCTAAAACTTTAGAGGAAATATTTTTGATTCCGGCCAGCGATACAACACTTCTGACAGCCCCTCCGGCGATAACTCCAGATCCTTTTGGTGCCGGTTTTAATAAGACTTTTGCCGCTCCAAGTTTAATACGGAATTCAAACGGAATAGTTTCATTAACAATCGGAACATTGATAATATGTTTTCGGGCTAGCGATGCTCCTTTTCTAATTGATGAGGAAACATCGGCGGCTTTACCCAAGCCCACTCCGACTTTACCGTTTTTATCTCCAACCACCATTAAGACCGAAAAGCCCATTTTATTTCCGCCCTTGGTTTTTTTGGTAACCCGGCTGACTTGGACTATCTGTTCTTCAAATCCGTCCTGCGGTCTATCTGAACGTCTTGAATTTCTATTATTGTCCATATTAGAATTTCAGTCCTCCTTCCCTTGCGCCTTCGGCGACTGCTTTTACCCGACCATGATATCTATATGCGCCTTTATCGAAAACGACGGCGGTGACTTTTTTCGCTGCTGCTTTTTTGGCAATTAAAAGCCCTATTTCCTTAGCCCGGCTGCTTTTATTGGTTTTATCCGCCAACTTTAATTCCTGCTCCGATGCGCCGGTTAAAGTTTGCTTTTTAACATCATCAATAATCTGGGCATAGATGTGTTTGTTTGAGCGGAAAACCGACAATCTTGGTTTTACCGCGGTACCTTGGACTTTGGCTCGGATTCTGGTTTTTCTTCTTTCTACTCTATTTTTGATATTCATATGTTTATTTTACGGCTCCTCCGACCGCTTTAGCTGCCTTTCCAACTTTTCTTCTCACTCGCTCCCCGACATATTTTATCCCTTTGCCTTTGTATGGCTCCGGTGGTCTGATTGCCCGTACTTTCGCGGCGGTATCGCCAACCAAAGCCTTGTCAATTCCGGAAATGGTGATGATATTTTCGTTAACCGCAAAAGTAATACCCTGCTCGATTTTAACTACCACCGGATGAGAAAAGCCTAAAGCTAAAGTTAAAGTATTACCCGCGGCTTGGGCTCTGTAACCGACTCCGGATAATTCCAATTTTTTTTCAAAGCCTTCCGCTACTCCTTTAACCAAATTGTTAAGAATTGAGCGGGTTAGTCCGAATAAAGCATTGGTTTCGGAATCATTCTTCTTGTCTTGAGCGACAACAATTTGTCCATCGGCAACTGCTATTTTAATGCCGGCTGGAATAACAAAAGAAAGTTCGCCCTTTGGACCGCTGACTTTAGCTTTATTACCTTCCATCGTAACATTAACGCCTTCTTTTAAAATAACCGGTTTTTTTGCAATTTTTGACATATTACCAAATAGCGAAGAGAATTTCTCCGCCCAATCCTTTCTTGCTGGCTTCCAAGGCTGTCATAACTCCCTGGCTGGTTGAAACAACCACTTTTCGTCTGCCTCTTTTGCCAATTTCCAAAATTCTCTTTGCCGGATAATAAACTCTTAAAGACGGTTTTGAAATTACCTCAACATCCGTCATTACCGGCAATCTGTCATCATAACCAATGACAGCTTTTAACTCCTTTTTACCAACTTCTCCTTGCTCTTTAATACTCTCCAAAAATTTCTCTTTGACTAAAACTTTGCCGATCTCCCGGTTAATGTTTGAGAAAGGAAGTATAACCTCTTTTCTTTTGGAAAGAGCGCTGTTTTTAATTCTAATAATAAAATCCGCAATTAAATAATTCATATTCTTAAATTACCAAGTTGATTTAACCACTCCCGGTAATTCTCCTTTTAAAGCTAATTCCCGAAAACAAATCCGGCAAACTCCGAATCGGCGCATATACGCGCTTGACCGGCCGCAAATAGCACAGATATTTTTCTCCCTGGTGGAGAATTTCTGTTTGTTTTTAAATTTAACTACGTTTGATTTTTTTGCCATATTTTTATTTTACAAAAGGCATTCCTAGTGCCTTTAATAAGGCTAATCCTTGCTCGTCATTTTTGGCTGTCGTTGTTATCGAAATTGCCAAACCTTGTGCTTTATCTTGCTTACTTGGATCAATTTCCGGAAAAACCGTGTTCTCGGCAAATCCAAAAGTGTAATTACCCCGTCCGTCAAAACTGTTTGTTTTGACTCCATGGAAATCCCTCAGTCTCGGAAAAACAATTGTAACTAATTTTTGATAAAAATCATACATCCTTTTTCCTCTTAAGGTTACAACTAAACCAATTTCCTCTCCTTCTCTTAATTTAAAAGCGGAGATGGATTTTTTCGCCTTGGTAATCTTTGGTTTTTGTCCGGTAATTAAAGATAATATTTCTGCCGCCTTTTCCATATTCTTTTTATCGGCCACCGCGTCTTTAACTCCCATATTCACAACGATTTTTAAAAGCGCCGGCACTGCATGGACGTTTTTAATTCCCAGCTCCGTTTCTAATTTCTTGGCAATTTCTGCTTTATATTTCTCTTGTAACGTATTCATATTAGATTTCCGCCTCACATTTCTTACAGATTCTCGATTTAATATTTTTTTCAATTCGGTACCCAACTCTGGTTTCTTTATGACATTTCGGACAAATTAAAATCACATTTTCTTCCGGTAATGGTTTTGTCAAAGTCACAATTTCCGAAGGCTTGGTTTGTGAACGCGCCTTTAAATGTCTTTTGTAAAGGTTGACACCATTAACCAAAACTTTGCTTGATTTTGGAAAAACCTGATCAATTTTTCCTGTTTTCCCTTTATCTTTTCCTCTGACAACTTTAACGTTATCACCTTTTTTTAATTTCATATTAAACGACCTCCACTGCCATACTGGCTATTTTTGCAAAACCTCTATCTCTGATTTCTCTGGCAATCGGTCCGAAAATTCTGGTTCCCCTGGGATTTTTATCTTTGGCATTATCAATGACGACTCCGGCATTATCCGAGAACCGGATATATGAACCATCCGCCCTTTTGTGTTCTTTGCGAGCCCTTACTAAAACCACTTTAACAATTTCGCTTTCCTTAACCTGACCGGTTGGAATAGCTTGTTTGACAACGCAGTTTAAGACATCGCCGATATACCCAAACTTTCTTTTTGACCCGCCAAAAACATGGATAACCTGCAAAACTCTCGCACCTGAATTATCTGCCGCAACTAGCATAGTTCTATGTTGAATCATATTATTTAATTACCTCCAATACTTTAAAGAATTTTCCTTTTGACATTGGTTTTGTTTCGGCAATTTTTACTTTTTGCCCCAGTACCAATTCCAAACCGGCCGTATCAGCCTTGTATTTTTTACTTCTTCGCAAAAGTTTTTTATACAAAGGGTGCGGAGTTCTTCTGACAATCTCCACAACCGCCGTTTTATTCATTTTTAAAGACACTATTTTACCTTCAAATATTTTCATTACTTAGCTAACTCCTTTTCTTTTAAAGCTGTTAAGATTAAAGCGATTTCTTTTCTCTTCCAAAAAATAAGTCTGGTATTTTTCAGTTTATTTTGTTTTAAATCCAACATTAAATCCAACAGCGCCGCTTTTGCCTCCGTAAGCGCTTTTTTTAATTCCTTGTCGCTTTTTGTAAATATTTCCTTTTTATCTTTAGTTTTCATACATTATTATATTGAGCTTGTCGAAATATTAACTTTCTTTTGAGACCATGCTTGTTTTGACATTTAGTTTTTGTGCCGCTAACCTTAAAGCCGCTTTGGCAATTTCTGCTGTTACGCCGCCCATTTCAAACATAATTCTGCCCGGTCTGACCGGTGCGACGAATTCATAAACGTCGCCTTTCCCACTGCCCATTCTGGTTTCTGCCGGTTTATGGGTAATCGGCTTATCCGGAAAGATTCTAATCCAAACTCTGCCGCCTCTTTGAGTGTAATGCGTAATGGCACGTCTCGCCGCTTCGATTTGCCGCGAAGTTACCCAAGCGGTGCCTTCACTCATCAATCCAAATTCTCCGAAAGCAATGGTAGTGCCGCTCGTTGCATTACCTTTCATCGTTCCTCTTTGTTGCTTTCTGTATTTTGCTCTTTTTGGTACTAACATATTAACTCTCGTCGGGTTTATTAATCCAAACTTTTACTCCGATATAACCTTTTTTTGTCAACGCCGGTGTACTGGCATAATTGATATTGGCCCGAATTGTTGATAATGGCACTGTTCCTTGCTGAATTTTTTCCCGTCTGCCAATTTCCGCCCCGCCGATTCTTCCCGACAAAACAATTCTTACTCCTTTGGCGCCAGAGCCCATTACTTTTTCCGCGGTTGAG
>DATKGX010000011.1:0-2696 GCA_035510555.1 Patescibacteria group bacterium
AATGCTCCGAAAGGCAAAATTCTCTTTACTTCGCCTTCAAAAACCTCACCCGGCTGGACTTCGCGGACTAATCCTTTAACCCACTCAACTGCTTTCTTCACTGCTTCATCGTCAGTTCCCGAAATCGCGACTGTGCCGTCGTCTTCAACGTCAACTTGCGCGCCGGTGGTAGCAATAATGTTTTTGATTACTTTTCCGCCCGGCCCGATCACTTCGCCGATTTTATCTACCGGAATCTTAACCTGTTCAATCTTTGGCGCATATTGGGAAATTGCCGCTCTTGGAGTCGGCATCACTGCTTTTATTTTTTCTAAAATTTCTAGTCTGGCGGTTTTGGCTTTGTCTAAAATCGCTTTAACTTGTTCAACTGTAATGCCGGGGATTTTAACGTCTAATTGGATTGCCGTGACACCCTCATCGGTTCCGGCCACTTTAAAATCCATGTCACCCGAAAAATCTTCCAAACCGATAATGTCGGTTAAAAGTTCATATTTCTTATCGTCTGACATCATGCCAATCGAGATTCCGGCGACCGGTTTAATAATCGGCACTCCGGCATCCATTAACGCTAGCGTTGAACCGCAAGTTGAAGCCATCGAACTTGATCCATTTTGTGACAAAACTTCCGAAACAACTCGGATGGTGTATGGAAAAACGTCCTGTTTTGGAATAACAGCTAAAAGTGCTCTTTCTGCCAATGCTCCATGTCCAATTTCCCGTCTGCTTGGCGTTCCAACGCGGCCGGTTTGTCCGAATGAATAAGGCAAACCGCTGTAGTGATGGATATATCTTTTGGTTTCTTCGCCCTCGGCCGATTCAATTAGTTGCTCCATGCGGGGCGAACCTAAAGTAACAATTGATAAAGCTTGGGTAATGCCTCTTTGAAAAATGGCACTCCCGTGGGTTCTTGGTAAAATCCCAACTGATGCGGCAATGGTGCGGATTTCATCCATTTTGCGCCCGTCCACTCTTTTGCCGGTTTTGAGAACATTGGTACGGATTATCTGGTACATCACTTTTTCAAGTGCGGCAATTACTACTTTTTTATCCACTTCTGTCTTTGGATTTGCCAGTTTATAATCTTCGTAGATTTTGGTTATTAATTCATCGGTATCGTCTCCGCCCGATTCCTTATCAACTCTGGCCTTGATCAAGGCTTGAACTTCGGTGGTATAAGATTTTTCAACTAGTGCAGCCAACTCATGCAACATCGGATCTTCGGTAACTGCCAATTTTTTCTGACCGACTTCTTTAACCAAATCTTCGATTAACCCGATTATTTTTTTAGTTTCAACGTGTGCTTTTTCAACCGCTTCAACTAGAACATCCTCGGGAACCTGTAATGCTCCCGCTTCAATCATGACGGTTTTATCTTTTAATTGGGAGGCGACAATATCCAATTGCGATAATTCCCGCTCCGCCGCTGACGGGTTAATTAAAAATGCGGCTGCGTCACCATTTTCTTTAACATGTCCTACCCGAACGGCTGCTACCGGACCGTTCCAAGGAATACGCGAAATTGCCAAAGCGGCTGACACCGCGTTTAACGCTAAAATGTCCGGTTCGTTTTCTCCGTCAACGGATAAAACTGTGACGATAATCTGGACTTCGTTTTTAAAACTTTTGGGGAATAATGGACGGATTGACCGGTCAATTAATCTTCCGGCTAAAATGGCTTCATCGGATGGCCTACCTTCTCTTTTTACCCAACGTGAACCTTTGATTTTTCCGCCGGCGTATAATCTTTCGACGTAATCAACCGACAATGGAAAATAATCCAGTTGTGTCGGACCGCCTTCAACCACCGTGACCAAAACCACTGTGTCACCAAGCCTGGCCAAAATCGATGCTGTCGCTTGTTCTGCAAGTTCTCCCGTTTCAAAGGTCAACTTTTTCCCATTAACTTCTAAATTTACCGAGGTTTTTTTCATTAAATAATTCTTTCCTAAATAATTAGTCCTTAAGGCCTACTCTTTTCGAGATTCCGGAGGCTCTTAGCTTATCAACTTTTCCCAAAAAGTTAATCAGTCTTCTTCTTTTGGCGATCATGGACAACAGTCCCCGCCTGGAATGATTATCATGCAGATGCGCTTTTAAATGCTCCGTTAATTTTTCGATCCGAAAAGTCAAAAGTGCGACTTGCACCTCAGGACTGCCCGTATCTCCTTTAACGGTTTGAAACTCTTTAATTATGTCTTGTTTTACCGAAGTACTAAGTGGCATATTAAACTAACTTTGTAATTATAGCAGTTTCCAAAATCATTCGCAATGGTCTAGAAATTGGTGGAGCCTTTGTAGATTTTTGGCGTTAACCAGTCGTCGGGCGGATTTTCTCCCATTCCTGAACTTTCTTTCGCTTCGACATCCTGAATTGGTGCTTGTTCCTGCTTTCTTAACTGATCCCGCATCTGCTCAGCAGCTCTTAATTGAGTTGATTGAACGGATTGAACAGGTTTTTGCTGAAATGATTGAGCCGGTCTTGGTTGCTGGTTAAAAGGTTTTTGCGCAGCCGGCCTTGGTTGCTGTTGAACTTTAAAAGGATTTTTAGGCAATGAAGGTTCTGGCGCTGAAAATTGGTCTTCTGAAAAATCCAGCGGCATATTTCTCTTCGGTTGGTTTGGAGTCGGCCGAAGCGCCCCGTTTCTCATTAAAACTCCCGCCATTTCGAAAGCTAAAGAACTGGTTCTTTGGTCCTG
>DATKGX010000012.1:0-19473 GCA_035510555.1 Patescibacteria group bacterium
AGTACATTTTTTTATCAATAACAAAATCATAGCTTCCCACAAATTCAGTTAATTTCCCTCCGTAGCCTTGTTTAAACCGGTGGAATCCATACCACGGATCTTTAGCGTCCGGATCTGGACCTAAACTTCCCCACATGTCAATTTTTTTTAGACCCATTTTTTTGCCAAACTTGATTGCCTCCCACATCATTAGATTTGAAGCCATCACTTCTCGATGCTCATTACTAGATGCGCCATAAGGATAATAAAGTGTATCGCCCAAAACAAATAGAATCCACGTTACCAAAGTTTCATTGTTGTAAGTCGCCTTTAAAAGATGGGCGGTCAATTTTTCATAATTCTGACTTCTGATTTTTGACTCCTGATTTTTGAGAGTTTCCCACATGAGGCGATGATAATTTACACTGTGGGCATAAAAACTTTGTCTTTGGGTAGTCGCTTTTGTCAATTTCAAATATTGTTCAAAAGCTTTATCGGAATTATCTTCTGTAACTTTGACGCCCTTTTTCTCGGCGATCCGAATGTTATATCTGGTTTTAGGATGCATATTCTTAAGCAGTTCTTCTTCTGATTTAGTTAAGTCTAAAACAAAAGTGTAATTAGTAAAAAGAGGATGGGCGGAAGGTGCAAGGCCTAAACTCTTAAGTTTTGTTTTTAAGTTGTCAGCATTTTCAACATTTGGCTCAAGTTGAATAAAAATACATTTTTCGTTTTTGCCCATTTTTCCAAGCTCAACCAACATCTGCTTAGTCGGCATTGGTCCTTTAGGTAAATATCCAATTGTGTATTTGGTGCGGGGAATTGGATGAATTGTCAGTTGCAGATTATCAGTTCTTATTACTTTAACTCCGGTTTTCTCCCGAAAATTTCCCCATTCTGTTGCCTGTAAAGGGTGAATGTCTTTCATAGATAATCAGGAACCTCACTTTCCATGCTATTTAAATTTCTTTCCAAGGTTCCTTCCGGCAATTCCAGTATAAACCTTGAGACAATATTTGTCGTCTTCTGTCCAAAAAATAATCTTTTTCGGCAATAGGTTAAAAATAGCTTTTCCTTAGCTCTTGTCATCCCAACGTAACAAAGTCTTCTTTCTTCTTCAAGTTCATTTTTGTCCATCATGCTTCTTGAATGCGGAAATAATCCTTCTTCCATGCCAACCATAAAAACGACCTTAAATTCCAAACCTTTTGCCGCGTGCAGAGTCATTAAATTCACGGCATTTTTTTTGCCGTTTTCATCTTTAATGTGGTCGGGCATATATTCCTGTTCAACCAAAGAAACATTTTCCAAGAATTGGCCAAGCTCTGGAAATTCAATCGCGACCGATCGTAGCTCTTTAATATTCTCGAGTCTTTCCTGATCTTCCTCATCTTTTTCGTCATAGAGAGAAAAGTAGTCAGTTGCCTTTAAAACTTCATCCAGGATTTCAATAGTTGGTTTTTCGTCTGGAGTAAAACCGTTACGAAATTGCTCAAACTTTGCCAGTCTTCCTTTGCCTAGTTTCTCGATTCTCTTTAAAGAGACTTTATCTTTAGGATTGGCTAAAACTTTAAGGTAAGCTAGGACATCTTTTATTTCCTTCCTCTCATAAAATTTTGTTCCGCCAATTAAAATATAAGCAATGCTTCTATGAATAAATATTTCTTCAATCGCTCTTGATTGGGCATTGGTCCGATACAAAACACAAAAATCATAATTGTTTAAATCGGGGTTTTCATATTTCAGTTTCAAGATTTGGTCAACGATAAACTCACCCTCTTTTTGTTCATTCAAGGATTCATGGACAATTACTTCTTCGCCGGTCTCATTTTCGGTCCAAAGCTTTAAAATTGGGTGGGTATTATTTTTGGCGATAACCGCTGAAGCGGCATCCAGGATTTTTTGCGTCGAGCGGTAATTTTGCGAAAGCGAAAAAGTTTTAACATTTTTAAAATCATCTTTAAATTTCGCTAAGTTTAAAAAGTCGGCGCCGCGAAAACTGTAAATACTTTGCGAGAAATCTCCGACCACGCAAATATTGTTCCATTTTTGGGAAAGCATTTTTGTCAGTAAGTATTGAGCGTGATTGGTATCCTGATATTCGTCAACTAAAACGTACATGAACTTATTTTGATATTTTTTTAAAATCTCCGGCTCTTTTCTAAATAGCTCAACGGTTTTTAAAATTAAATCATCGAAATCCAAAGCGCCGTTTTCCTTGAGGATTTTTTGATAAACCATGTAAGTTTTGGCGACAATTTCCTGGAAGTGTCCTCTGGCAAATTGCGGGTATTCGCTTTCGTTAATCAATTCATTCTTGGCTCCGGAAATGCTATTAAGAACAGAAGACGGTTTATATTCTTTAATTGAGATGCCCAAAATTTCAAAAGCCTCTTTAACAGCGTCTTTTTGGTCCTGGCTATCATAGATTAAAAAGTTTTTAGGTATACCAATTCTTTCTCCGTCAATCCTTAAGATTTTGGCGCAAAGCGCATGAAATGTGGAGACTGTTGGAAGTTCGTTTCTTTTGTTTTGTTGAAAGAATTTTTGCATTCTTTCTTTCATTTCGCTTGCGGCTTTATTGGTAAAAGTGACCATTAAAATATTACTTGGATTAACGCCTTGTTCAAGTAAGTAAATTACCTTATAAGTTAATACGCGTGTTTTTCCAGAACCCGCCCCTGCCAAAATTATCATCGGGCCGTTTTTCTGTTCTACAGCTTCCAATTGTTCCTTATTCAGCTCCTTGAGAAAGTCGTTATGCATACGTATAATAATAGCACATGGGTAAATGTTTAATTGTCGCAAACCTCAAGTCTTACCAGAATGAAAACGAAGCTAAAAATTGGTTAGAAACTTTTGGAAAGATTAAGGAATTGAATCTTGATTTAACCCAAAAAGAAATCATTATTTGTCCTTCTTTCACCCAACTTTTCAGCTTTTTCTCATATTTTTCTTCTAATAATATAAAGGTTATGCTCGGCGCGCAAAACGTCTCGCCTTTTGATGAAGGAGCGTATACGGGTGAAGTAAATGCAAAACAAATTAAAGATTTCGTGCAGTATGTACTCATTGGTCATTCAGAGAGAAGACAAAACTTTAACGAAACGGAAGATATGCTGATAAAAAAAGTTGATATGACGCTCAAATATGGACTCAATCCAATCTTCTTGGTGCAAAATCAGGAAGACGTAATTCCTCAAGGGGTACAAATTGTTGCCTATGATCCTTCTTTTGCAATCGGCAGCGGTACTCCGGACACGCCCGAGAATGCGGATGCGATTGCCGCAGTGATAAAGTCAAAAAATAATAATGCTCAAGTGCTTTATGGCGGAAGCGTCACTTCCGAAAACGTCAAAAGTTTTACAGCAAAAACCAATTTAGATGGAGTAATTGTGGGAGGAGCCAGTCTCGAAGCAGAGGAGTTTATTAAAATCATTAAAAATGCATAAGAAGCGACCGTTAATTCTTATTGGTATTATTATGGTTGTTTTAGTGCTATTTATTTATAAAACCGCCAGTGTTTATCCATTTCTATTCCAATTAGTCTTTAACCGCGGAGTAAATCTTAAACAGACGACCGACAACCGGATTAATATTCTACTTCTGGGAATTAGTGGGGGAAGCCATGAGGGGCCAAATTTAACCGATACGATTATCCTCGCCAGCTTAGACCAAAAAAATAACAAAGTAACTTTAGTTTCAATTCCAAGAGATTTATGGGTTCCAGACCTAACGCTGGATGTCAAAAAAGTTAATGGAGCTTATGCATACGGTGAAGGGGTCAAAAAAGGAGGAGGTTTGCCATTAGCAGAAGCCGTTATCGAGAAAATAACCGGACAAACAATTGATTACGGAGTAAGGTTAGATTTTTCAGGCTTTGTGAAAGCGGTCGATATCGTTGGAGGATTGGATATCAATGTTGATAATACTTTTGACGATTATCAATATCCAATTGACGGAAAAGAAGCAGACCCATGCGGACATACAACTCAAGAATTACAGACTTTGGCCAACACTCCTGAAGATCAACTTCCGCAAGTTTTTCCTTGCCGGTATTTGCATGTCCATTTTAATAAGGGGTTGCAGCATATGGATGGAGCTACAGCTCTTGAGTTTGTCAGATCAAGACATGCGTCCCAAGAGATTGAAGCCAGTGATTTTGCCAGAAGCAAACGGCAGGAAAAAATAATACAGGCTTTTAAGAGTAAAGTATTATCCGCTCAAACTTTATTAAACCCAGGTAAGATAATTAGCCTTTATACTACTTTGAAAGGTAGTATAGATACCGATATTCAACAAAGTGATTTTGATGATTTTATTAGACTGGCTGAAAAAATGAAAAACGCAAAAATACAAAGCACGGTAATAGATGCTGGAGACGATACTATCCAAAGGTCGGGACTTTTAATAAATCCACCGATTAGTAGCGACTATAATTATGCATGGACACTTATTCCGCGGGTGGGAAATGGAAATTTTTCGGAAATTCAAAAATATGTATCTTGCGAGATTACTAAAGGAAATTGCGTTGTTTCGCAACTACCAACGGCAGCTCCTAAAAATTAATTTTATAGAGTTTGGTTTGGTCACTTTCAAAGATAAGTTTTCCGAGTTTTACAAAACTCTGTTCATTTATGCTTGGATACTTTTGCCTTTCCAGGTCAGACACTACTACATAAGAGATATTGTATTTTTTAATTAAACTTCTTGCAGTAGTAATATTATGGGTTGTATAGAGAATTTGAACATCAGCGATTCTTGGCGCCACGACATCATAGGTCCCGCGCCAGAGCCATTCATGCACAGACCAGCCGATAACCGTTGGTAAGCCGGTGTTGGCAGAAATCCTGGCATAATCGGTATAGGAATCTCCACTGGCTTCAAGAATTACCGGTTGTCCATGGACATTTTTATTTAGCCAAATGATCAATCTATAATCATTTGGATATAAAGAAGCAAGATAAGCTGTCCCGTCCAGACTTTTATTTTTTGTTTGCAAGTTGTTGTAATATGAGTTGATGGCAAAAACTGGATAAATAAGAACCAGAAAAAGGAGAACGAAGCTTGCCATGGAAAATGGTATTAAAATTTTCTTTCTTCTTATACCGGTAATTAACTTCACTAGAATATATCCGCAAGATAGGGAAAGAAGAATAAATGCTTCGTAAACCAGTTTGAACATGGTGTTTGCGCGGTAATAAGTTGGATAAATATCTTTAACGTAGATAAATTCGGGTACTAGAATTAAGATGGATGATAAAACGATCAACATTAAAACAAAAATATCACTTTTGGAAAATTGATATTTCCGCTTAAACTTTAGAAAAAGTAAAAACGAAATAACGAAGAAATAGAAAAATCCATACAGCAAAGTAAATTGCCAAAAAGGGGTTCTTTGACAATGGTTTACTTCGAAAAGAAAAGGGCCAAACTTACCGATGCTGGTTAAAAATGACGGAGTACATAATATGCCGATACCAGAAACGAAAGGTCTAAAGTTAACGCTAAACGGCAAAGAAAAAATTATAAACCCAAAAAAGATAATAAAGAACTGTTTCAGTAGTTGGTAAAAGGAATACTGTGAAAAAAGCCAACGATGGTCTTTATAAAAATTGGAGACGAAGAGAAGCATAAAGGCCAGTAAAAAATAAATAGGTCCGTCCCAAGCGTTAGTCATATACATTACGGCAAAAAGAAATGCCAGAAAAATTAAATGCCAAGAAGATATTTTCTTATTTTTTAAAAGGACAAAGATAAACAAAATTGTTAAAAGGACAAAAGGAATATCTAAAACATGTCCGTGTAAATCAGAGACAACAAAGGAGTAAATTGGAAATTCGTGGATAGTATGGTAAATAAATCTGGTGGCGTTAGGATACCAATAGTTGTTGGGGAAAGTAAAAGGCAAGAAAGGAAGTTGCCAGAAAGGAACAGGACTATCCGCCGGAGTATATGGTTTTAAAAAAGCGTAGATAGTGGTGAGATTGCCACCCAGGGATACTAAGAGCGCAGAAATTAAACCTGCGATCACCGCTTTTATATATGATATAGATTTTTCAAACAGGTTCATGCCAATAGAAAAAGCAGTGGTAAAGGTTAGGGCAAAAAGGGTGGCGAGCATGAGATTATAGGAAATAAAAGAAGGAATAAAACTCAGTTTTGTTAAAACGGCGGTAACCAGATGCCCAAAGAAATAATAGTTAATAGGAAAAGGTGTGTACCACATATCTTTTGGAGGGAAATAACCGCTGCGAAGAATTGAATTTAAAAATCCAAAATCCATAAACTTCTCTAGTCCATGAATGTCAGGATTATTAGCTCTTATATATGACCAAAAAAATAATCCGGCTAAAAAAATTGCCTCTTCGAGTAAAAATATCTTTATATTTTCCCGAAAAATAGGCATTAAGTGTTTTTTCTTTAGAATAAAGATACCGTAGTTTATTAAGAAGAAAATAAAAACAGATAGAATAACCGAAAACTCGGAAAACTTAAGTACTCTTAGAGTTCCTATTAAAAAGACAAAATAAGAAATTACTGCTATCCCAATTATTTTTGAAAAGATATAACCTTTGTCTCTAAGACTTTCAAAAACAGAAAAAGTTAAAGGCAGAAATGCAGTTCCAATAAAAAGAAAAACCAAGAACCATTTTAAAACATTTATCACGTCTGAAAATAACATAAGTCTATTTTAGCAATTTTATTGCTTATTTAGAATTTGCGTTAATTGTTGTGCGCTAAGATTTGCAATGTTTTTAAAAATTATTACTTTCGGGTGATCGTAAACTTGGAAAGTTTCTTCACTGGTGTCATCGTTAATTATTAAGCCCAATAAGGATGGGTAAGAAGAAAATTGTGCTACTTGCTGGTAGCCCAACTTACCCGCAAATAGCAATCTGTAATATTTGCTGGTAATAGGATACTTATCCGTAAGATGAATTATGGTTCCGTAAAGCCGTCTGCTGTTAAAAATTATATAACTGGAGTTACTCAAATTTACGGATAAATATTGCATTTTTGTTGCGTTATCAGTGTCATACATTGCCAAGGAAGTGATTTGGTATTGACTGGAGTTAAATTTTCCGATTGGGATAGGTAGTCCATCATCCCATTGTTCATTCAAGATTCTTGTTCCATAAGGAATATTTTGATAAATCCATTCGGAAGCTACAATTCTGGTTTGGGGCTTAAGATAGATTGAAAAAAATGCCAGAGCCCAAATCATGGTTACGGCTACTGTTCCGAGAATAAACAACTTCCCTAAAAGATGAAATTTTGATTTTATTTTCATCATTAAAATCGCGGATGAGATTAACAAAAATGGAATTATCGGGACCACGTAGCGTATGAATTTTGTATGCCAAGAGCCAACATATAAAAAATAAACTAATGGCAGTATTAAAAATACCAGCAGTTTTTTTTCTCTCTTTTTAAGCGCTTGGAATAAGACGAAAATGAAACCCAACACGCAGAAAACCGTGTCTAAACCGATTTGCCAAAATAAATTTTTTATTTGGAAAAGATAGGGGATAGTATGATCAAATTGAAAGGTGTAAACAACCGGTAAAGAGCCGGTGGCAACTCCGGATTCATATCTCATTGACTCCAGAAATTTACTTGAGTCAAGAAATGTATAAGGAGAGAACATCGTAAAGACAATGAAGGAAATTATCAAAAATAAAATAAGGTGCAGAAACCCTTTGCGGAGTGTATGTCTTTTTCCAATAACTGCCAGTAAATATGCAAGAATGGGTATAACGATAAAAATTATTGCGGAGGTTTTGCTAGCGACTCCGATGCCCAGAATGACAGCTAAAATAAGTGTTAAAAGCCAAGAAGCCTTTTCTAAAAATAAGATTGAGAAGAGACAGAGTGAAACCCCGATTAAAGTGATCAAGCTTTCAGTAACGCCGTAATGCGCAGTTTGGATAGATGTAACAGTAAAAGCATAGAGAATAATTGTGAGGAATGCGGTTTTTTTATCAGAAATTTTTTGAGCCAGAAAATATAGAGGGATAATAGTTAAGGTTGAAAAAAAGGCAGAAAAAAACCGGCCGACGATATCAATATTGCCCCAATTCATTGTCCAAACAGAATTCTTTGTGATAAAGGTAAGTAAATCACCTGCCAGGCGATAAAGATAAATAGAAAAACCGCCATAAGCGAAAAAATGCGGATTCAGTTGGGAGAAAAAATGTATTTGCGAAACTGCGTTAGCGATATTTCTTTCGTCCGGATGAAAATAATTTCCTAAGTCCCAATTTAGATTATAAAAGCGCAGAGCTCCCGCCAAAATGGTTATAATAAGCAGAAGAAATGAAGTTTGGAACTTTTTGTTTAATCCGATTTTTTTAATCATTGCTAATAATTTTTCTCGCCACTCTCTGTCCCAATTCAACAGCATAATTTGTTCCCCTGTCCCAGGGATAGACCTGTTCCATGTTGGCCAGAAAAACATTTTTTAAAGGTGTCGTAAGGCCCGGAATAATTTTTGAATAATTTACCGGTACTATCGGTTGGGCGAAAGGATTTTTAAATAATTTATAATCAATGATGGTCTTTGCGTAATTGGGATTGATTTTTCTTAGGTAAGGATCAAACATTTCTAACATTTTTTCTTTCGTCAATAAATAATTTTTATCATCAATAGTTTTATAATTCCCAAGATATAATAAAGTTTCCCCGTTATAATATTTTCTGTCCATATAATTGGTGTGCTCAACAATTGCCATCACCGGCGCGGTTTTGTCGCATACGTTTAACCAATAAGTATTGTCCCTAAAAAAGGGTTCGTTTAGTCTTAAAACAAGATTAGTTGCCCCTAAGCTTTTTAATTGTTGTAACTTTTCTTTGTATGGGTCTGGTAATTGGGGAGCGATTTGCATAAATAAAAATGAAGGAAGGGTAACAATGACTGCGTCAAACTCCTGACTCCTGACTCCTGACTCCTGACTCCTGACTTTTATCTGAGGCTTGTGCTTTGAAGAAAGTCCAACAACTTTTGTGTTGAAATAAAACTTTCCACCATTTTTTTCAATATCTCTTGTTAAAGCTTTCGCGAATTCAAGAAATCCTCCTTCAGGATACGCAAGGGAAGGAGTGCGTTTTTTTATTCTTGCCCAGAACCAGGCTAAGGAGATATTGTTGTAAGCGTTACCAAACTTATTGATGAATAAAGGTTCCCAAATCATTTCAAAAGATTTTTTCCCCATCAGTTTTGATAAAATATCTGACGCTTTATATTTTTCAAGCGGTTTCCATAACGGATCAAGTTTTAAAAAACCAATCACAGCGCTCATTCTCACTCGTTCAAAAATTGATAAAAGAGGGAAGGTTAAAACATTAAGCGGTGAATCAAATTGGTAAATACTGTTTTTAACGAATACTGAAGTTTTGGGTCTTTTGATGATTATTGCAAAATTTATTTCCTGCGCAAGTCTTAAGATGCTTTTGTCGTTTGTAAACCAATGGTGATAGTGTTTTTCTAAAGACCAATCCCAGCCTTTTTCTTTGTAGCCAAGCGCTAATCCTCCGGGGAGAGCATTTTCTTCAAAAACGACTACGGCGTGACCCTTTTTTAAAAGTTCAAAAGCGGCTGAAAGCCCTGTAAATCCGGCGCCGATTATTGCAATTCTCATAACACTAGAAGGAAGAGGAGACCGCCAATAACAGTTATAGCAGTCCCGACAATTCCAACCGTGATTATAGAGGGATTGCCCGTTGGGGGCAATAGTTTATTCGTCGGACTAATTACAATACCGCCTTTTGTCTGCGTCTGCGAAGGGGAAGGTGTAATAGCGGTATTAAACGGCACTACGGTTGGCGTTGCTGTAGGAGTTGGAGTTAAAGTTGGCGTAACTTTTAAAGATGGAGTGGGAGATGGGCTTGGTGTCAAAGATACACCAGGCGTTGGCGTTACGGATGGCGCTGGGGGATTAGTTTGTTGTCCTGCAGCATAAACAACAAATGGTTGACTAATAGTCTGCAAAATCCCGGCAGAATTTGTGGTAGTAATGGAAATCGTATGATTCCCAGGAGTTAGGGGAGTTGTCGGGCGGTAGCTCCAATTGCCTTGGGCATCAGTAGTAACGCGTGTCTGTATTGGCGTTGAATGAATAACTATTGTGACGTTTTCCCCGGGTAATCCGGTTCCCTTAAACAACGGTTGTTGATCGGTAAAGCTCTGGTTTTCTTTCGGCGTCAGTATTGCAGGCGACGAAGTCTTTGCCGAAGATGTGCTTTCAAATGACGGAAAGCTTTCTAAAGTTGCAGAAGCAGTAGCCAGTGCTCCCCCAGTTTTAAAGTCATAATTTTTAGAAAGCGTAATCGTTGGGACAGGATGAATTTGCCCAAGCGATAAAGAGGCGTTGGAAGAGAGCGAATTCCCTATTGCCAGAATTTTTATGCTCGCATCCGCAGGAAAAGTGTAATAAGCGGAATTATCAGTTGTCCTTAAAGAATTAAGCGGTAAAATATAGCTCCCGTCAGATTTAGTTAAAGTCGAGATTACTTGAGCGCCATCCATGGTGATGTAGACTAGCGCTTCGCTTGGCGCTGTTCCATCGGGAAGAATTATTTTACCCGTCATCGGTGTTTGGTCCGGAGGATTGGTTAAAGCCGGTCCCGTCGTAACCGTAAAAGGCTGACCATTATTTGAAAAACTATCTTGTCCACTGGTGATGGTAAAAAAGTATTGCGTCTGGGGAGACAAGAGCCGTACGGTCATATTATGCATGTTGTAATTTGCCAAATTTCCGCTTTGTTGGTCCCTATCATCAAGCGCAGATTGCCCAAGACTTTTGTCTTTCCCATAATTTAAAGAACCTGGCACCTGGCTGTCTGTGGCATAGGAGACGGTAAAAGAAGTATCGGCGATATTGGTTATGCGCACGTCTTTAGGTTGATCCGACAAGCTGGCATTTGACTTAAAAAGCGTACTTTGGCTAACTAAGAAAGTAGTTATTCCCACGCCAATTGTGATAATAAGCATGCCTAAAATGGTCGGAATCTTTTTGTCCCAAAAATTGTTTCTCATTGCGTCAACCCTCCTCCAGATGTTGCTTGCTGCGAAGAAGCGGAACTCACAATTGGACGAGTGGTATTAATCACAATTGGACTGGCGGAGGATGAAGCCGGGACGATGGCACTTTGCGTAGGAGAGCTTAATTCATAAATTGGGGAAACATTTTCTCTAGTTTTCAAGCTGTTGATGGCGCTTGTGTCAAAGGTTGGATCAATTGGCGTAATCTGGACATTTAAGACTTCTGAAATTGTCGATGTAATAATACTATGGTAGATGCTAAAACCGATCCAAGCAAGAGCAAATATAAAGGAGGGGACAAGAATTAATAAGATATCATTTTTTTTCATATCATTGTTTAAAAAAAGCTGTTCCTTTAAGACTTAGTTGTAAAGCGCCATTCCCCGTAGACAAGATTATGTCTTTTAAGGCAACTACTCTTTGAAAATCCGTGATTCTATTTAAGAAATCTGGCATGTTTTTATAATCTCCGGTAGCTGTAAGTGTAAAATCAAACGAAGAATATTTTCCCGCGGATGAATCTAAGAGACTGACTTCTGATGTCTGAAGACTGGTAAGCGTTAGGGATGTATCTTTAGTGATAGATTGAATCTCTGCCACAAAAAGTGGGATTTGGGTGGTTGTGGGAACGGCGTCATTAACCACTGAGAGATCGGATTGAATATTGGTATATTTTTGTTGTAGAACAGACAAATTATTTATTTTCTGCTGCAATTTTTGCTGGACAAAATTATTGTCGTCAATTTGTTTTTGCAGGTTAGCAATGGTCGAGAAAGTAGGATTTATCGCAAATAATCCAAGTATAATTGATGTCACTAAAGTTAAGACAATAGTGATATATTTTTGGGCTTTCTCGCGTTTTAAATCCGGAATCAGCTCTAAATATTTTTCGTACTGTTCTTTTTTTATGCCTTTAATTTGTAAGCGCATTTGCTCCTCCCTGTCCTTTAAAAATAGCCGTAATTCCAACCGTAATCGTTGCATTGGCTGTATCATTTTGAATTTTATCTAAGCTGACACTGTCAACTAGCGGATAAGCTTTTAATTTATCGATAAAACCGCTGAGGGTAATGACTGAGGCCGCATTTGCTTCCAGTTGTGCTTTCCCCGCGGACACATCAAGAATTTTGAAGGTAAATCCATTTGGCGCCAAAGCAACAATGTCTTGGAATGTTTTTAAGTTTTTGGCAGAATCTTTAGAAACGGAGGAGATTAACGCTAAGCGATCTTGCAAATTTCTATATTTACTTTCGCTATCTTTCTGGTATGCAACGATTGCCTGCTCTTGTTTTATTTTGGTTCGTAAATCTTGGAGTTGATTATCAAGCGAAAAACGGTATAAGAATGCGCCGAGTGCCACCAGCTCGACGATAATCACCAAAACTCTGCCGATTGTTAATGCCCAGGAAACAATTAAATCTAAAGTTTTACTCTTATTTTCCAATAAATTAATAGAGGCAGAAAACTTCGCCATACTAACTTTAGTCTATTGGTTTTCGAGTCTTTTGTCAAAAGAAAACAAAGTTATTTTTTTGCTTTCGTGGGTTTCTTTTTGGGGGACGGTTTCACAACCACTTTTTTAGCAACTTTGGCTTTTGTTGGTTTAGCCAATTTGCTTAATCTGGATTTAATTCTGGCGGCTTTATTTTTGTGGATTAAGCCTTTTTTAACCGCTTTATCAACGGCGGAAACGGCCTTTCTGACTTTGTCGGCAGTTTTAGTTTTTACGGCTTCTTTGACAGCGTCTTTAAAGGTTGCTCTTAAAAAATTATTAGTTTTTTGTCTTTTTTTATCTTGCCTTAATTTCTTTTTGGCTGATTTTATTACTGGCATGCGGGTATTTTAGCATGCTATACTGTAAAAAACAACCATATTATGCCAACCGATCTTTTCAAAAAAGGCCTCAACTTACTCTTTCGAAGACAAAGCAACATTTTGTCCGCTGCATTTGTCATAATGGCAACGATTATTTTTTCCCAAATCTTGGGACTGATTAGGCAAAGATTGTTGGTTTCCATTTTCGGGGCCTCAAATACTTTAGGAATCTATTTAGCATCAACTAGGCTGCCGGACTTTCTGTTCCAAATCCTAATTGCCGGAGCACTGTCTTCGGCGTTTATTCCGGTCTTCTCGGAATACATTGTTAAAGGCAAAGAGCATGAGGGGCATAAGGTTGCTTCGACGCTACTTTTCTTAAGCTTAGCGGTTTTTGCCTTTTTTTCGCTCATCCTTTTTATTTTTGCCAAACAATTCTCAACCCTAATGGCGCCAGGATTTTCCAACGCACAATTAGATTTATTAACCAGCCTTACCAGAATCGTAATTTTTGGCGAAATACTTTTTATTATTGGAAGTTTTCTGTCAGCGATTTTACAATCTTACAACCATTTTTTTATCCCCGGCTTTGCAGCTGCTTTGTATAATCTTGGCATTATTATTGGCATCGTACTACTTTCTCCTTTTTTGGGGATTTATGCTGCGGCCTACGGTGTAATTATCGGCGCTTTATTATTCGTTGTGGCACAAGTGCCGCTGTCTAAGAAAATGGGCTTTACATTTAAACCGTCTCTTTCTTTGCAGTCAATTAAGTCCTCGGGAGTATTGGATGTTTTAAAACTAATTTGGCCGCGTACGATTTCCATCGCGGTTTTTCAATTCGGAACAATTATTACCGTTACTCTGGTTTCTTTTTTGCAGGAGCCGGGCAGAAATTACGTCATTTTTGATTATGCCCAGACGCTGGCTTTTGCGCCGGTTGCCCTTTTTGGCCAAGCGATTGCGCAAGCGGCCTTCCCGGTTCTCTCAAAAGAAAAAGAGCGGCTTGAAGATTTTAAAGTAACTTTTATCACCAGCTTTAATCAAATGCTTTATTTGGTATTGCCAATTTCGGTTTTGTTATTGATTCTAAGAATTCCAATCGTCAGACTTATTTTTGGCGCGGCTCAGTTTGATTGGGCGGCAACGGTTTTAACCGGCCGTACACTAGCTTTCTTCAGTATTTCAATTTTTGCTCAAGCCTTAGTTTACTTGGTTGCTAGAGGATTTTATGCCTTGCACGATACCAAGACACCTTTAATTATTGGTGGAGTAACAACGACTTTAATGGTTTTAATGGGAGCCGGTGCTATTTTTTTGTATCACGCCGGGGTGGAAAGCATCGCTATTGCTTTTTCGATAGCGTCAATTTTAAATTTTCTAATTTTGTTTATTTTTCTTGATCGGAAAATCGGCGGATTTGATAAAGCATTACTCTTAAAAACAGTTTCAAAAATCTTCTTAGCAACTTTTTTAACCGCCTTTGCTTTGTATATTCCTATAAAACTTTTAGATCAGTTAGTTTTTGACACGACAAAAACTATTAACTTACTTTTACTGACCGGAATTTCCAGCAGCATCGGATTGCTCTTATATCTTTTCTTGACTTGGCTTTTTGATGTAAAAGAAGCAACGATGTTTATTACACTTTTCAAAAAAATCGGGGACTGGAGACAAATTCTTAAAGGTAGCGAGGAAACAATTGACGCGACCCGATTTAATCCCTAAAATACTCTCACCAACTTTATGGCTTTTACTAACATCCGAAATTTCGCAATTATCGCTCACGTTGACCATGGAAAGTCGACGCTGGCTGACCGGTTTTTGGAAATAACCAATACTATCCAACCAGATAAGTTAAAAGAGCAATTTTTAGACCAAAACCCAATTTCTAGGGAGCGCGGAATCACTATCAAGCTTGCGCCGGTACGGATGAAATATAAAGTTGACGGGCAAGAATATACCCTAGATTTAATTGATACTCCCGGGCATATGGATTTTTCCTACGAAGTTTCGCGGACTCTGGCGGCTTGCGAAGGCGCAATTTTATTAGTTGATGCTACCAAAGGAATTCAAGCTCAAACAGTTGCGCACTTTAATGCGGCGAAAAAAGAAAACTTATTCCTCATCCCCGCAATTAATAAAATTGATCTTCCCACTGCAAATACTGCACAAGTCGCAAGAGATCTCGTCGAAACATTTGGATTTAAAGAAGAAGAAATTTATTATGTTTCGGCCAAGACCGGCGAAAATGCTAAGGAACTTTTGGATGCGGTGGTCAGAAAAATTCCGGCACCGGAGTTCAACGTAGATTCACCGCTAAGGGGATTAGTTTTTGACGCGGTTTTTGACCAGCACAGAGGAGTGGTTATTTTTACCAAGCTCTTTGATGGTAGTGTCAAAAAACAAGACAAATTAGAGTTTATTCAGAATAAAACAAAAGTAGATGTAACCGAAGTCGGATTTTTTTCACCTTTTTTGGTTGCTCAAGAAGAATTGTCGGCAGGAGAAATCGGCTATATAGTCACCGGCTTAAAGGATATCCGGAAAACCCGGGTCGGAGACACAATCACAACGCAAGGATTAAAAGTTCAACCATTACCGGGATACCAAATGCCAAAACCGATGGTTTTCTTTGGAGTTTATCCCCAAACCTCAAATGAATATATTCACTTAAGAGAAGCTTTAAACAAATTATCTTTAAATGATGGTTCTTTGAGTATTTCGAATGAATATTCGGCCTTTTTGGGTAGTGGATTTAGAGTGGGATTTTTAGGACTTTTACACGCCGATATCGTTAAGGAGAGATTAACCAAGGAGGAAGGAGTAGAGCCAATTTTGACCATGCCCAGAGTTTTATACAAAGAGGAAGATGGGGGAATGCTTGAACCATATATGCGATTAACAGTTTTTGTTCCCGCAGATTATGTTGGGGCGGTAATGACCGTTGCGCAAAATAAAAAAGGCGTTCTCTTAGATATCGTCTATCATAAAACGAATGCCATTTTACAATACGAAATGCCTTACTCAATGTTTATTCGCGGACTTTCACCGGAGTTAAAAAGTGCGACGCAAGGATTTGCGAGCTTAGATTATGAAATCATTGGTTATCGAAAAGCCAGCTTAGTAAAAATGGATATCCTCATCAACAGTAGTCCGATAGATGTTCTATCGGAGTTAGTTTATGAAGACGAGATGAGCTATGTGGCCCGCGAAAAAACAGAAAAATTAAAAGAGCATCTTCCAAAACAGCAATTTAAGCAAGTCATTCAAGCAGTTGTAGGAGCAAAAATTATAGCCAGAACAGAAATCTCTCCTTACCGCAAAGATGTCTTGGCAAAAATGTCAGGCGGAGACAGAACCAGGAAGGATAAACTTTTAGAAGCGCAGAAAAAAGGAAAGACAAGAATGATCAATGTTTCAAAAGTAGAAATTCCCCAGAAAGCGTTCCTGTCAATGCTTAAAAGTTAGAGGGCAAATAGAAGAACAGCTCCGATTAGTGTTATAACGGCTCCCACTGAACCAATTTTTATGAGGTCTGCCGGTCCGGTTGGCGGTAATGGATTGACTTGGGTGATCACTGGAGTAGGTGTTGCCGTTGGGGCAGCGACAACCGTAGTTGTGTTAGTAGTTGTTGTAGTGGTAGTGCTGGCGCCGGCGGTAATAGTCAAGGAACAATTGGCGCTGACAACATTATTAGCATCGGTTAGGGTTGCAGTCGCATTGAAAGTGCCGGCAGTTGCGTAAGAATGGGATTGGAGAACGCTGACGGAATTTGTGCCAATCCCTCCGGAAGCTGTAATGTTTTGAGTCTGGCCGTCGCCAAAACTAAAAGTAACTTTACTGATCGTAGAATTATTACTTGTTCCGGCAACCGTTAAATTTGTGCTCAACGGTACAGCACCGGAAGTGGTATCGGCTGTAAGACTCGTACAGGTTGGAGCGATGGCTGGAGCTGTCGTTACTGTCGGGGAAGGAGAGACAGAAGGGGAAGGAGAGACTACTGTTTCGCCAATTATAATCAGAGCAGCCGGATTGGCGCTGGCTAAAACATTTTCATTAAATTGATCACTTGTCCCCAATGATAAGACTTGGGCATCGGTTCCGAAAGTAATTTGTGTCGGAGCAGCATTTGTTCCAGCGATAGCTTTAAAGGTGATGGCCCCAATATTAGTTATGGTTTGGATTACTTTGTTGGCATCGCCTCCGGCGGAAAGAGTGATGGAAACTGTTCCCGTACCATAAACCGGACCTTGTAAAACAGTCGGCAGTCCTGCGGTTATATCGGGGACAAAGCCTGCTCCGTCTGTTGCCAACCTTGTGCTGTCATACATAATTGTAAATTTAACAAAAGATACGAGATTAGTAGTGGTTGCTGTGGCCGGATTAACTTGTACATTAAGAGTTACATCATCGCCGACATGAATCGGAGCTTGCGATGCGGGAAGTATACTAATCGTTGTTGCCGCAACGGCACCGCTCTTGGTTTTTTGCTGTTGCTGGACTAAGAAAACGGTAACCGGAATTGCGATAAGCAAAACTATAACAAAACCGATAAGAAGAATTTTCTTCATCGAAGACATAATAACTAAATCGTATATAATTTGTCACCAAGTGTCAACTACTGTCTTGACAAGAGGTTTGTTTTTGTAGTATATTTTAGCAATCAAATCGTTTAACTGACATTATTCTTATGGCAAAAACAAACATCCAACCACTTTTCGATAATATTTTAATTAAGCCGCTTGAAGCGGAAGCTAAAACTGCCTCGGGAATAATTCTTCCCGATACAGCTCAAGAAAAACCGCAAATGGGCAAAATCGTGGCCGTTGGGCCGGGAAAAGTCACTCCCAAGGGAGAAAAAGAAAAAATTGTTGTCAAAGTCGGACAAAAAGTAATGTATAAAAAGTGGGCAGCTCAGGAAATCAAAGTAGACGGTCAGGAATTACTTTTGGCCGAGCAAAAAGATATCTTGGCAATTATTGAGTAATTATGGCAAAACAAATTAAATACGCAAAAGAAGCACGCAAAGCGCTTAAAAGCGGCGTCGATCAACTGGCTAACGCAGTCGTTACCACGCTTGGTCCAAAAGGTAGAAATGTCGCTTTGGATAAAAAATGGGGCGCGCCAAACGTGGTCCATGATGGGGTAGCTGTTGCCAAGGAAATCGATTTAAAAGATCCATTTGAAAATATGGGGGCGCAGCTCATTAAAGAAGCGGCTTCTAAAACTTCGGATGTGGCCGGAGACGGAACCACTACGGCGACACTTTTAGCCCAATCAATCATTAATAAAGGCTTTGATAAGGTTAACACCGAAGTTAACCCGATGATTTTAAAAGTCGGCATGGAAAAAGGGGTAGCGGAAGTTATCAAGAAAATCAAAGAAATGGCAGTGCCGGTTAAAGACGCGGATGTTGCCAAAGTCGCCACAATTTCAGCCCAAAACGAAGAAATCGGTAATCTTATTGCCGACGCCTTAGCAAAGGTTGGTAAAGACGGAGTAGTGATGGTTGAAGAAGGGAAAGGTGTCGAGCTTTACGTTGACTACAAAGAAGGCATGGAGTTTGATAAAGGCTATGCCTCGGCTTACTTGGTTACCAATCCGGAAAAAATGGAAGCGGAAGTCGAAGAGCCATACATTTTAATCACCGATAAAAAAATCTCCAATCTTTCAGAACTTTTACCATTCCTAGAAAACTTAGTCAAGGTGTCTAAGAACTTAGTGATTATTGCCGATGACATTGACGGTGAAGCGTTGGCGGTTTTGGTGGTCAATAAATTAAAGGGAACTTTTAACACTTTGGCAGTGAAAGCGCCGGGGTTTGGCGACAGGCGAAAAGAAATGCTGGAAGATATTGCCATTTTGACCGGCGGAACGGTCATCTCCGAAGATACCGGCCGAAAATTCGATTCGGTGACGGTTGAGGATTGCGGACGGGCCGATAAGGTTTGGGCGGATAAAGAAAATACCCGAATCATCGGCGGTAAAGGCGACCCGGCAAAGTTAAAAGCTAGAATCGCTCAAGTCAAAAAAGCCATGGAAATTTCCACCTCGGATTTTGATAAAGAAAAACTACATGAAAGACTAGCCAAGCTTGCCGGCGGCGTAGCAGTAATTAATGTTGGCGCGGCCACCGAAGTGGAAATGAAGGAGAAAAAAGAAAGAGTGATTGATGCGGTTGCAGCCACTAAAGCAGCCTTAGAAGAAGGAATAGTGCCCGGAGGTGGAGTAACACTGCTTCGTGCCAGAGCGGTTCTTGCAAAGTTAGCAAAAGAATTAAAAGTAAAAGATGAAATCGTTGGCGTCGAGATTCTCTCAGAATCACTGACAGAGCCAATTAAAAGAATCGTGGAGAATGCAGGGGTTGATTCAACCGTAGTCTTGCAAAAGGTAGAAAGTTCAAAAGAAAATGATTTCGGGTTCAATGTGATGACAATGGAATACGGCTCAATGATTAAAGCCGGTATTATTGACCCGGCCAAAGTCACGCGTTCGGCTGTGCAAAACGCCGTCAGCGTTGCGATGATGGTTTTAACTACAGAAGCGTTGGTAACCGATATTCCGGAAGAAAAACCTCAGATGCCAGGTGGTGGAATGCCCGGCGGCATGGATTACTAACCCTCCAAAAACTC
>DATKGX010000013.1:0-5952 GCA_035510555.1 Patescibacteria group bacterium
TCGTTTCAGCGTAAGCTGGATAAAACCCCTTGTAGACTACGAGGTTGATAGGCGGGCGGTGGAAGCACTGTAAAGTGTTGAGCCTACCCGTACTAATGGTTTTTAGAGTAGATTAAGTATCCTTCTCTTCACCTTCAAGGAGCCAAGTGAAACTTGGCGACGCAGTCCTCCTAAGATTGCTCCGTGAGCCGTGTTCGAATAGAACAGAAAGGTGAACGGTAAAATCAGGAGGATGAGTGTTCTTTTAAAATTGAAGATAGAAATTTTCTGGTAATTTGTGCGATACGGTACCACCTCTTCCCATTCCGAACAGAGAAGTGAAACGTTTCAGCGCCTACGATACTAACATTACGTTGGGACAATGGGTCATTGCCAGAAATTTTCTGTTTTCAATTCACTAAAGTCCCCGTAAGGGGATTTTTTGTGGGCAATTGACAATGGTTGCTTGGAGTGTTAATATCCTTTCCTATGGAAAGACATAAACGAGTATTTTTAGACGTTTTACCAAGTGGCGATGTCGAACTTAATCAAGGATGGTCTCTTAATTCGGGGGGCCTTGGGGAATATCACGTTTTTAAACAAAAAGAGCATGATAGAGTTCTTAGATACAATACTAACGGAAAATTGGTTGAGATAGAATTTGTACCAGGAGAGGTAGTTGACCTTCGAGATTTGCCGCAAGACGCAACTATCCCTTCAGATGCTAAGCTTGTGGAGCTATTTAACGCGCACGATATTACTCCTCAATTCTCAGAAGATTTGATCCCAGCATAGTTTAACTGGATTTTAGAACGATTTCCCCGCAAGGGGATTTTTTGTGGGAAAATGTCCTTTACAAAGAAATAGCATAATGATATTATCTCCAGATATATGGCAGAAGGTGACCCCGGCGAGGGTAAAATCTTACAATTTAGACCAAGAAAAGTAGATTTAATGGCTTCGGTTACAGTAGAAGCGAATAGGGAATTGTTGAGAACAATTGGCGTTCTTGCTAAGGGAAAGGGAATGTCCATAGAACACCTACATTCTCTTGCGTTGGAAGAGGGAGTACGGGTTGTATTGGAAGATTTTTTTGGTAGAGATATTATTTCCCGCGACCGAGTGGATGGGTCAGAGGTAGTTATTTATAAAGCTCCTGTTAAAAAACCCTCTGCTTAGCCTTTTTATGGTATATTTAGAATGATGATATTGAGAAAAAAAGTTATTGTAGTAATGCCCGCGTATAATGCTTCTAAAACAATCGCCGCGACTTACAAAGCCATGCCACCGGGAGTGGTAGACGAAACAATAGTAGTTGATGACAAAAGTTCCGATAATACTGTGCAAGTAGCTAGAGAATTAGGGCTCACTGTAATTATGCATCCGCGAAACTTAGGCTACGGTGGCAATCAAAAAACCTGTTATAAGGAAGCGCTTAAGCGGGGAGCTGACGTTGTAGTGATGATTCATCCCGATTATCAATACGATAGTAGCTTAACGGAAGAGATAGCAAAGCCGATTAGTCAGGGCCGTTTTGACATTATGTTTGGCAGTCGGATCAGGACCAGAAAAGAGGCGCTGGATGGAGGAATGCCTTACGTAAAATACATTCTTAATCGTGTCGTCAGTTTAATTGAAAATATCGTTTTAGGCGTGAATTTTACGGAGCATCTAAGCGGGTTTCGCGCGTACTCAAAAGAAGTTCTCAACACTTTGCCAATTAATCATTTTTCCGATGATTTTTTATTCGATCAAGAGTTGATGATTTCCGCAATTGCCCACGGTTTTAGGGTAGCGGAATATCCTGTGCCAGTCCGTTATTCGCCGGAGAGTTCCTCGATAAAATTTTTAGCCGGAACGAAATTTCTGCTGGAAACATTCGTGACTCTAGCTTTGTTTATTTTATATAAGCTTAAGATTTATAAATCGAAAATCTTTGCGTAAAATGAAAAAACACGTCATTATTTTAATCGCAGTTATATTGTTGGCTTCAGCGCTGCGTTTGTGGCAGTTGGGAAGTGTACCAATTAGCATGTCGGACGACGAAATCAGACTTATCTATAGCGGTTACTCGATCGCTCATACCGGTAGAGATGCTTTCGGAAACTTTTTGCCTTTAGTTTTCCATATGGATGGGGCGAGCACTTACGGACAAATCCCGATTTATATCACAAGCATATTTTTTCTTTTTCTAAAACTTAGTCCATTTACGGCGAGACTTCCATTTGCTCTTTCAGGAATTTTATCAGTGGCTGTTCTTTATTTTATCCTCAGAAAGATTCTGGATAATAACACAATCGCTCTTTTGTCTTCATTTGTGTTGTCAGTTTCCGTTTGGAGTTTGCAGATGACAAGATTTGCGATAGAAATTGATATGGCAGTTTTAATGTACCTTCTCGGCATCTTGTTATTTTTGTATGCCCAAAAAAGAACCTCGTTGTTTTTACTCTCAATGGTTTTCTTCTGCTTAGGCTTTTATACCTATGCAGCAGTAAAAATTATTTTAATTCCAATTCTTATTATTCTTGCTTGGTACAATTTTAAGACTTTAACCCGAAAACATTTCTTCATAATTTTGGCCACAATTGTTTTAGCTTTTGGTTCATTTTGGTTTTTAAGCATTACTCAAGGGGGCGCTTCTTACGCCGCTGCTAACGGCAGTTTTTTCTTTTTTCAAGATAAAGCGACCACTTCGCAAGCGGTTGAGCTGGAAAGACGGACGTCACAAGAGCCAAATATTATTAAATCCCTTTACCATAATAAATTTACCTATTGGCTAAGGGTCGCTTCCAGTAATTATCTCACTACTTTCTCGCCCCAGTATTTATTCTTAAGCCAGGAAGCAAACGGCATCTATTCAATTTGGGGAAGAGGGGAGCTGTATGTTTTTGAACTGCCGCTTTGTCTTTTGGGAGCATTTTACCTTTTTCTTAAAAAAAGAAAAGAGTTTTTGCTAATTTTGGGATTGCTTTTAGTTTCGCCTTTGCCATCCGCCTTGGGGATAGGTGCGCCAACTTGGACTTCTCGGGCCGGTTTTACTCTCTTTTGGCTGTGCGCATTTGTCGGCGCGGGCATCTATTTTTTACTCACATTTTTTAAGAAGCGAAACTATCGGTATTTAGTTTTCGTCCTGATAGCTATCTTTTATCTTTATGCGGTTGTTGGATATCTCTCCCAATATTATTTTGACTGGTCAAGGACTAATGCAAAATATTTTTCTAAATCAACGAAGGATTTAGTCTATAAAATAGATTCCTATCGAGTTCAAAATAAGGCAGTCGTGGTTTCGGGAGCAACGGTAAATACTTTTATGCATTATGCTTTTTATAATCAATTAGACCCAAAACTAGTGCAGGCAAATATCAATAAAACACCGATTAGATTTGCTAATTTTACTTTTCAAGAAAACTGCTTAGTAGATATTCCTAAAAATTTAACTTATATCTCCTCGATCAATTGCAAATACAAGCAAAAACCTACCAGCCAAATAAAGGAATACGATAGTCCAGAAACAGCATGGAATATCTACGCAAAATAAACAGAGAGTTAGTGTTAGTGATGTTGATAGTTGTTTTAGCTTCAACATTGCGGTTTTTGTGGCTTGATAAAATTCCAATCGGGATTGGAGGAGACGAACTGACCTATGTTTTTAACGCCAAAGCAATCTTTTTAACCGGCAGCGATGTTAGCGGCACCTGGAATCCTTTTACTGCCTTTATTTTCCATTATCCGGCTTACACCACTCCCCAAGCGGAATTGTCTTATCTCTTACTGACGCCGCTAGTTGGATTGTTTCCCCTCTCTCTTTTTGCCGCCAGAGTTACATTTGCTTTACTTAGCGTTTTAACCGTTCTATTTGTCTATTTAGTTGCTAAGGAATTTTGGGGAAGTAGGGTAGGAATAATTGCCGGGTTAATCGCCGCCATCAATCCCTGGCTTCTTTATATCGGCCGAACAGATTATGAACAAGTTCCGGCGACCCTATTCTTTTTAGTGGCGATATTTATCTTGCTTAAGGCTAAAGGCTGGAAAATTCTTTGGTCAGTGCCAATTCTGTATCTGGCTTTTTATGCTTATATCGCGACAAAACTCATTTTTCTTCCGGTGGTTTTAATCGTTATTTTGTATTGTTACTTTGTCAACAAAAGGCAATTTCTAAAACAATATTTAGCCGTTTTTGGTCTTTGCATTTTAATCGTCGGAGTGTATATTTTGGCTCTTAAGCAAACTCCAAACGTGCGTCTGAGCGAGATATTTACGCCTAATTCTCCGGCTTTGATGGATCAGGTGGATGCGGTTAGGAAAGTAACGATGCGTAGTCCGTTAAAAAACATTTTTGAAAATAAAATAACGGAATATCTATGGATAATTCTGACAAAAACCTTTGACACGCTTTCTCCCAGCTATTTATTCTTGCTGGGGGATAGCTTCTTTGCTCTTTTTCGGCATGGGTTATTCTATGTTTTGGATGCATTATTCCTAAGTTTCGGTCTGGCGGCGGCTTATAAGCGAAAGGCTAAATTATTCTTTCTTTTAGTGACCCTTATTTTTGTTGCTATTCTACCCCATGTTTTCCATAGTGCCAGTTTAGAAAACTTTGCTCCGCATATCGTTTTATTATTTCCTTTTGCAATAATTTTAATTGCCGTTGGAATTGATGAAGCACTTCGTTTGGGCAAAAAAAAGTGGAGTTTTTATGCAGTTTCAGCATCGATATTTCTCCTTTATTTACTGTCCATTCTTTACTTTTTGAACATTTATTTTTTCCAGTTTACTTTGCAGGGAAATTTTGATTTTCCGGTCAGGCTTTTAGCAAAATATGCATCACTAGCTAGCCAAAATGGGGAGCCAATTATAATTTATTCTCCGGCCGTTCCGGATGTTTTTAAAAAATACCTTTTTTATACCAATAATTATAATCAGAAAACAGTTTCTGCGGTAAGATTAGCATACAAAACGAATAAATTTAATTTTGGGAATATTCAATTTATGGGTTGTAATAACATGATAGATCCAACCAAGATTAACGCATTGATTCTTTATGATTTTAACTGCGGGCCATTAAAAGCAGATTATAAGCGGGTACTTATTTCAAGATTGTCGGATGGGGGACCAAGCTATAATATTTACAACGACAAAATTTGTAAGAGTTTTAACTTAAAGAGGTATCCAACTGATCTTAAAATTAGCGATTTTGGAATTGAAGACCAATCGGTGCAGCAATTTTGCCAAACTTTTATTACCAATCCCTAAATTTTCTTGGCGACAACAACACAGTGGGTGAATAAATCTTTGGGGCCAAAATAAAACTGCAATAACTTAAAACCGGTTGCTTTCAAAATTCTTTCCACTTGCTTTTTCGATTCAACCAGCGAGATTTCTTCCGGATGAAGCCGAATGTTTCTCTTCAAGATTTTGTTCAAAACAAAGTGCGTGGAGTTTAAAAACAAGACTGTAGGGCCGTATTTTGGAGGCCAAAAGAGGACAATTTTACCGTTTGCTTTTAAAACCCGTCTTAATTCAATCAAGATTTTTTCATCCTCTTCTTTGGCAAAATGTTCCATGACGCCGAGATTGTAAACGCCGTCAAAAGTTCCAGATTTTGCAGGAATGGCAAAAATACTGGCCTTAATGGTTTTGACTTTTTCCCCGTTGCAAAGTTTGTACAACTTCAGGGCTTCAGCCGAAATATCCAAGGCGGTGATATTAAATTTCACAACAATATCTTTATCGACTTGTCCAGCGCCTGAGCCGGCATGTAAGAGCTTGGTGCCAGTTTTAAATTCACTGGTTATAAAATAATTCAGCGCCCGTTTAATAATTAAATCGCGGTAAAGACTCGCAATAATTCTGTAAAGGGTTTGGGATTTGGTTTTTTTCTTGGTCCAATATTTATCCCATTCCTGTTCTTCCTTTTGGGCTTTGGCCTTAGTCATTCATGGATTATAAGAGAAATTTTTCTTCAAGACAAGC
>DATKGX010000014.1:0-14295 GCA_035510555.1 Patescibacteria group bacterium
CCAAAAATTCACCTTTTTTAACGACTAAGTCAATGTCTTTTAAAGCCGTTGTCCCTACGTCAACGCCTGTATAAACCTTGGTAATGTCTACCATTTTTATGATATCGTCTGTTGTTTTCATGCAGGTTAATTTTTGACCACCAAATTTTGAGGAACTGAAGTAGGGTCAATGGCGACAGTATCCCCCTCGGACAGTCCCGACAGCACTTGAGCTTGCGTATCGTTTTGTAGTCCCAAAACTATTTTTTTCTTCATGTACCCTTTTGCGGTTTTAACATAAACATAATTATTGTCAAAAATGTCAGTGGTTTGTATGGAAAGTACGTTGTATTTGGCGTCAACGATGATGTCCGCGTTACCATTCATACCAACTCGGTAGCTACTATTCTGGGGAAGATTGGCTTTAGCGTAGAAAGCGTTTCCACCGGAGGTAGTTAAATGACTGATAAAGTCTATTTTATCAACAGCAAATTTAAGGTTGTCATTGGGAAATGCATCCAAGGAAACATTAGCGCTTTGTCCTAACTTTACTTGTCCGATGTCGGCTTCGTCAACTTCCATTTTGAAAACTAAAGAGCTGGGGTCAGTAATAGTAAAAACAGTTGCGGGCGTAATGTTTACTCCCGCGGTTTGGGCGTCCATACGGGTAACGATGCCGGCAATCGGCGCGTAGAGCGAAGAATTGGCGATATCATGTTGGACTTTTAACATTTGGTCATAGGCTTTGTTTTGCACGTCATCAATAGCAGTCCTCTGCACTTTCTGCGCGTCGCTTTCGGTTCCACTGGTATGGTCATCATAATATTGTTGAGACGCGGCTTTGGCGGCCACAAAATCCTGTTGGGCTTGCCGAAATGTTGCCTGAAGTTGGGTTTGATCCAAAGATACAATTATCTGATATTTTTTAACGGTGTCACCTAGTTTCACTCCGACATAAGCTAAAGTTTCCGGTGTCTGAAAAGTCAGGTTTACCGAAGTTTGCGCGTCAACACTACCGGTAACCGAAACTGTTTTGATAACATCCTGGATTTTAGCCGTTTCAGTTAGGATTGGTTTTCCGCCTTTTGGCCACAGGATGACCCCGACAACGATAAGTGCAACTAAAACAACCAGTGAAATCTTCTTATGTCCCCAAACGAGGTTTTTTATCCTCAAGAATATATTTCTTATTCTCCCCACAAGTCCATCTTACTAGAAAGCGCTCGTTTATGTAAAGAGGAATTTAGCCTATTGCAAATATTTAAGGCGATGATATTATTATCTTGTAGCCTGTATATGGTTTCATCTCGTGAGATAATAACAGGATCACTTTGGGGCGTTAAGCCTCGGGGTTTTGATTCGATTGAGTTACCACCAACAGTTACGCTTCCAGAGGTTGGTACGCCGCTTAATCCAAGAACGATATCCCCTAGTCTTTTTAGAGAGCTTGATGGTTATACACAGGAAACTGTACTCGGTTTTCTTCTAAGTGCAAACGATTTAGCGGGAGTTGCAGCGTTGAGGCCTGATTTTGATGTTTCCCAACCCTTATCGGGAGAAGAAATGACAATAAGTTATTTAGTGGGAGAAATAATTAGGGGAGAAAAGCCAATTACTCCTTCATCTAGTATCTTTGCGCAAATTTATGCGCTTGGTTACCCGATCGGCGAAAGTGAGTTAGTAGCTAAGCTGGAAGGAGAAAGAGAGAGGGCTAGGGTTAAATTTCCAGAAGCATTTTTTGCCCCGGCGGAGGACATCGGATCCTTCTGCGCAGCGAGAAGATATTTTGCGAGTCTTGAGATGGTGATACATCCAAAAGCTGCTTACTCGAGAGATTACTTTAAACCATTAGAACCAAATTATTTCACTGAAACTTATTTTAATAGAGAGAGTATTCCGGTTTCGGAGGAACAACTAGAGAGAGATCGAAGAACTCAAGCAGCTCATGATGCATATGGACAAGAGGTGGAACTTCCCGGCACCTTCTAGATTATTGCGCGCCTGAAGGGAATCGAACCCCCAACCCCTTCGTCCGAAGCGAAGTGCTCTATCCGTTGAGCTACAGGCGCAAGTTGTCTAAACCCCTTATATTATAGTATACTTAAAAAGATTTTTGTAGCGGGCCGCTAGCTCAACTGGCAGAGCAATTCCCTCTTAAGGAATAGGTTCAGAGTTCGACTCTCTGGCGGCTCACAGAGGATATTAACTAATTTTACTCAGGTCAATTTTAATATTTGCAGCAGTATAGAATAGACATTGTCTTGCAACTGCGTTCGCGAATCTTCCAGCCGCTTTTATATCATTCGTTTGTTTATATCTGTAGGCAAATGAAGCGCTAAAAATATCACCAGAACCAACCGAATCGATTATTTCATTCTCAGTAACTGGAATGGCTGGTAGTAAAACTTCCTCACCATGCTTAAAAGCAATCGCGCCTTTTGCTCCCAGCGTAACTACCGGAATCGTGCTCATGCTTAATGACCAATTTTTTGCTTGGTCAACCATGTTTGGAAAATCTTGCTCGGAAACGATTACAATATCCATCAGGGGCAATATCTCCTTTGCTTCCATAAATTCTCTGACCAGAACATTGTTATCCGAGTCAAAATTTCGATAAAATCCTTGAGGTAAAAGTACTTTTAGAGTGTCCCGTTTTAGATTTGCGACAATTGATTCGATATATTCTTTCGTGTAGATTGGCTGTTGAGGTGCAAAGAAAACAATATCTGCTTGACGTAGAGCATCAATAATTGAGTTGTCTAACTTGACTGCGAAAGCACAGTCTCGATTATAAGATTTTTGCGTCCGAAAACCAGCTTTGGAAACATTTTCGTAAACTAATGTTTTCTTAGCATTAGGTTTTGAGGGAAAAATACGAATGCCCTCTAGATATTGGAGAAAATCCGGTCCATAAGAAGCAACTATGTCTACGGTGCAATCGCCAAACTGTTTAAAAATTTTATTCATAAACATAGCTGGACTACCAGCGGTAGTATAAGAAGCATTTTCTGAAACATTCTTATCGATGCACACAGTTCCCATAATGCAAATATTCATATCCAACATTATAACATGCTATACTAACTGCAGTGAAAAAGATTTTAGCTGTTATTTTTTTTGCGCTGCTTGGCTGTTCAGCGTTTTTCGCTTCCTGGTTTGTTCTAAATAAAGACATTCAATTTTCTTCAGATATTGCCAGAGACTTTTTACTTTTCGGAGAAATTGCCACAAAAAAGTTCGTCCTGATCGGACCCAAATCGAGCGTGGCCGGTTTGTTTCATGGTCCTTTATGGCTTTATTTAACTTTTCCTGCTTATGTTTTAGGCAAAGGAAATCCGGTTATTGTCGGTTGGTGGTGGGTAATGATGTCTTTCTTAGTTTTGATTCCCTTCTATTTCATCGCCAAAAGTTTATTTAATAAAAATACTGCTTTACTATTTGTTCTTTTTACCGCTTTATTTTTCTCTTTTCACACTAAAGCGCTGTTTAATCCAGACGGGGCAATGTTTTGCCTGCCAATTTTTCTCTACTTATTTGTTAAATATCTCAAGACCTGGAATGTTAGATATCTAATCGCGCACATTTTTGTCGCCGGCTTAATTATTCAGTTTGAATTGGCAATCGGTATTCCCCTGCTGATTTTATCAGTTTTATATTTGAGTTTCCGGATAATCCGCTCGAACCATAAAAACCATTTATTAGGTTTTTTGACTATTTTTATTCCGCTTTCAACTTATATTATTTTTGATCTTCGCCACCAATTCTTGCTCTTTCACGGAGTGCTCCGCTATCTCTCTCCAACAAGTGGAGATTCTGTTACTTACAACTATCTATTTATGCTCCAAGATCGTTTTAGGTTAATGCTAAGCCAGGTGGAATTCGTCCGGCCTGACCCCATATATCGGAATTTAGCGGTGGCAGGATTTTTTATCTTTTTCTTAATTAGCCAAATTAAGAATAATAAATACAGAACAATTTATTTCAGTTTTTTATATTTTTACGTCGGCTTTTACGCGTTAACGCTTATCAACCGTGGTCCGATACTTTATTTTTACATGTATCCGTTTTTCCCACTGGTTTTCTTAATGCTTTGCTCGTTTATTACTTCCAAGTACGCAAAACTATTGTTAGTGGTTTTTCTGGTTTGTTATCTGCTTAACTTTAAGCAGGCAATTGTGGATCTGCAAGGTTCCCAAACTTTTATCGGTAAAGACCAGACTTCATGGAAGTTTTTGGATAATATGGCCAATACTTTTTTTAGCACTAAAGAAAATAATTTTGGCTATTTTGTTTACACTCCGGATGTTATCGCTTACGGCCCAAAATATGCGCTTGCCTATGAACAAAAACTACATCCGCAAGTTAGTGCAAGTTATATCGACAAAAAAGCTATCACTTATGTTGTCGTAGCGCCACAGGCAGTTAGTAATCCTTACATCACTTATAAATGGTGGAAAGAAAATACCATTAATCTTAAGAAGGATCCTGTTTCGGTGATCAATTTCCCAAATGGATACCAAATCGAAAAATATAACTTGACGCCGGCAGATATCGCGCTTCCCTGGAATCACACCTACGACCCCGGCCTAGGCTTCAGGTAATCCATAGATATTGTTTACATCCCCGAGCGTTTAGAATATAATTCCGTCATGGAAAATCAAATTGGAAGAATACCAGACATAATAGATGTTGATCAATTGCCAAATGTGCATTACACACAACGTCGAGTCGACGTTCTTTTAAAAAAAGCTCAGGGGCAAACAAGCATGCAGATTGGATCTAGCTTGGGCATCTGTGAAACATCAGTTAAAAACCATGTTTCCTGCGCTAAAGGCGAAGAGCTTTCTATACCAGCAGTCTCTGTTATTGTTAAAATGATTTACGATGGAGCTATTGACATAAGCAAATTAGGCATTGATTTAGATCCCTCAAAATTAGAACAGTTAACGCACCGTCAAAGACAAATAGAGGAATTGATGTCTCAACAAGAAATGTGGGATTTTGGAAATAAGGAAATTGGTTATAGATTGGGTATTAGTGAGCGTACGGTAAAAAATACTCTTGGCAATGCAATGCACAAATTAGGTACGGGAAGAAGAATACCAACAATTCTTTATTATTTATTAACTACCGGGGGGTTGGACAAAACTCAAGATGCTACATAAGGCTTGTTACTCCTTAAAATAAAGACTATAATAATTGGTCAATTAAAACGATTAAAAAGCTTATGGATAAGATTATTATTAAAGGCGCTAGGGAAAATAACCTCAAGAATATTGATTTGGAAATTCCCAAAAATAAACTAGTGGTTTTTACCGGG
This sequence comes from Patescibacteria group bacterium, assembly GCA_035510555.1. Lineage (GTDB taxonomy): Bacteria > Patescibacteriota > Microgenomatia > Levybacterales > UBA12049 > DATKGX01. The sequence goes on from DATKGX010000014.1 coordinate 5,300, forward strand.
CTTTCGGGTAGCGGCAAATCGTCGTTGGCTTTTGACACCATTTACGCCGAAGGACAAAGGCGTTATGTGGAAAGTTTGTCTTCTTACGCCAGACAATTCTTAGGAATTATGAAAAAGCCGGATGTCGATTTGATTGAAGGCTTGTCGCCGGCAATTTCAATTGACCAGAAATCCGCTTCCCACAATCCCCGCTCGACAGTTGGCACGGTGACCGAAATCTACGATTATTTAAGGCTTTTATATGCCCGCATCGGACATCCGCATTGTCCAAACTGCGGCCGGGAAATTACCCGCATGTCCAAGGAGCAAATTACCAATTCTGTTTTTGAGCTTTTGGATAAGCGTTCAAGTAAAAATTTAAAGATTCTAATTTTATCTCCGATTGTTAAAGATAGAAAAGGTGAATATACGGAACTATTCTTAGATTTAAAAAAGCGTGGCTACAAACGGGCCAGAATTGACAAGCAAGTTTTTTCGTTGGATGAAGAATTCGTTTTAATTAAAACGAATAAGCATACGATTGAAGCGGTAATTGATCAGATCGTTCTAACCAAAACTACCGACCGAGGAAGAATTGCGGCCGACATCGAACAAGGGCTAAAGCTATCAGGTGGTGAACTAATTATTTCGATTGTAAATGATAAGGGTTTTGACATGCCGGATAAGCCAAAGCACATGGAAGATGAATTTTTCTCGGAAAAATTTGCCTGTCCGGTCTGCAACATTTTTTTGCCGGAAATTGAACCGCGCATTTTTTCTTTTAACACTCCTCACGGCGCCTGCTCAACCTGCAGTGGTCTGGGAAATATTTTGACAGTCGATAAAGATTTGATTTTTAATGACAATCTAACCATCGGCGAAGGCGGTTTGATGCCCCACCAAAATCTTTTAAGCCATGATACATGGGCATCCCGCACTTTTAAAGTCTTTTGTGAGGAAAATAACATCCCTTTAAGTAAAAGACTGTCTGAGTTTACTAAGGAACAAAAAGAATTATTACTTAACGGTACCGGTGAAAAAACTTATTACGTTGAGGGCGAAAACAGGTGGGGTCGGGAGACTGTCATCGAAGAACCTTTTAAGGGAATTCTGGAAGACTTAAAACAAAAATACCAGTCGACCGAATCAACTTTTCTTAAATCACAGATTGAAAAGTATATGCGTTTTGAAACTTGTCCGCAGTGCCAAGGCGCCAGACTTAAAAAAGAAGCGTTGTCGGTAACCATTAATGGTAACTCAATTATTAAACTTTCGGATATGTCAATTGATGACGCTTACGCTTTTATTCAAAATTTAAATTCAATCAGCGACAGAGAAAAAGAGATCGCAAAATTAATTCTCAAAGAAATTAAACAGCGGCTGACTTTCTTAATTGATGTCGGCTTGGATTACTTGACGCTATCGCGCGGCGCGCAAACTTTAGCGGGCGGAGAAGCACAAAGAATCAGGCTGGCCTCACAAATCGGCAGCGGTTTAACCGGTGTCTTGTATGTTCTGGATGAACCATCAATTGGATTGCATCAGAGAGACAATCAAAAACTAATTGATACCTTAAAAAAATTAAGGGATTTAGGCAATACGGTTTTGGTGGTCGAGCATGACGAAGAGACAATGCAGCAAGCGGATTTTATTATCGATTTCGGGCCGGGAGCCGGTGAACAAGGCGGACACATTGTTGCCCAAGGCACGATTGCAGAAATTATCAATAATCCCAAATCTTTAACCGGCGAATACTTGTCACAAAAAAGAAAAATCAAGATAATCAGTGACGGAAAAAGTTTAGAAAATTCTAAAATACTTAGAATTGAAGGCGCAAAGGAACACAATCTAAAAAATATTAGCGTTGACTTCCCCTTGCATAAGCTAATTGTGGTAACCGGTGTTTCGGGCAGCGGCAAATCAACTTTAATCAATGACATTTTGTATCACGCGCTTATGCAAAAAAATAATCCATATCACCGCCAAAAGCCGGGGAAGTATTTATCAATCAGCGGCTTTGAAAATATTAAAAACATTTTTATGATTGACCAATCCCCGATTGGACGAACGCCCAGGAGTAATCCGGCGACGTACATCGGCGCTTTTAATTATATTAGGGATCTTTTCGCCAAAACCAAAGACGCCAAAGTCAAAGGCTACGGGCCGGGTCGGTTCTCCTTTAACGTTAAAGGCGGTCGGTGTGAGGCTTGTGAAGGTGAAGGTAGGATAAAAATTGAAATGCAATTTTTGCCGGATGTTTACGTAACGTGTGAAGTTTGTAACGGTGCACAATACAATAATGAGGCTTTGGAAGTGGAGTACAACGGTAAAAATATCGCTCAAGTGTTGGCGATGAGCGTTGCTGAAGCGGCGTCTTTTTTTAGTTTTGTGCCGGGACTTTCCCATAAACTTCAAACTTTAAACGATGTCGGACTTTCTTACATTAAGCTTGGACAACCGGCACCGACTTTGTCAGGCGGAGAAGCGCAAAGAGTTAAGTTGGCGGCAGAGCTTTCTAAAAGAGGTTCTAACGCTTTGTATCTTTTGGACGAACCAACCACCGGGTTGCACTTTGCTGACTTAGAAAAATTATTAAATGTTTTGCGCAAGTTAGTTGATTTGGGAAATACGGTGATTGTTATTGAACACAATCTGGACGTCATAAAAAATGCCGATTACATTATTGATCTTGGACCCGAAGGTGGAGAAAAAGGCGGTGAATTGGTAGTCGCCGGAACGCCTGAGAAAGTAGCGCAAAATAAAGCTTCGTACACCGGAAAGTTTTTGAAGACAAGACTTGAAATCTAAAATAAGTTATAATATTTTGGTGAAGAAAATTTGCTGTTTTTTCCTAACTCTTATTCTTTTTTGCATCTTTTCCCCGACCGATGTTTTGGCCGACACAAATTTTTCCACCGATTACAACGTTACCTATACGGTTAATCCAAACGCCACCACTCACGTTGATATCGGCGCTAATCTCACCAATTTAACTACCAACTATTATGCCTCGTCTTATGCGGTTGAGATTGGATTTAAGGATGTGGAAAATGTGGTGGCACATGATTTAGGTGGTGCAATCACGCCAAAAATTTCTAAGACAGATAAAGGTACAAACATCGTGCTTAATTTTAATCAGCGTACGGTCGGTTACAACGCTAAACAAAATTTTAACATCTCGTTTGACACCAGTGAAGTTGCACAAAATTTTAACCATGTTTGGGATATCAATATTCCGGGAATTGCCAACCAAGCAGATTTTTCCTCGTTTAATGTCAGCGTAATTTATCCTCCATTTTTGGGTAACCCGGCATACATAAAGCCCTCGCCAACGAGCGCAAATATTCAGAGCGGCAACCAACTGATTTTTACAAAACAAGACTTGGGAGATTCGGGCATCTCAATTGCTTTTGGAAATTTTCAAGTCTATAACTTTAATCTTACCTACCATTTGGCGAATAAAAATTATTTTCCGATCTCAACGGAAATTGCTTTACCGCCAACGACCAATTATCAGGACGTACAAATTGACAGCATTAACCCAAAGCCTACGAATGTCAAGCTAGATAAGGATGGAAACTGGCTTGCCGGTTATACTTTAGCGCCCAATCAGAAACTCAACGTTAAAGTATCTGGAAAAGTGCAAGTTTATCTTAATCCTAAATCGGAAGATTTAACGAGCAGTCAATTAACAGATTATTTAAAAAGACAAACCTATTGGGAATCAGATAATTCAACCATTCTTGAACAAGCAAAAACTTTAAAAACGCCTTATGCTATTTACCAGTACGTGGTTAAGACTTTAAATTACGACTTTAACCGGGTGCAAACTAATAGTCCCCGTCTTGGCGCTTTGCAGGCGTTAAGTAAAACTAATTCAGCCGTTTGTTTGGAGTTTAGCGATCTTTTTATCGCTTTGTCACGCGCCGCCGGAATTCCGGCCCGCGAAATTGAGGGATACGGCTACAGCACTAATTCCCGTGAGCGGCCTTTATCTTTGGTCGAGGATGTTTTGCATGCTTGGCCAGAGTATTACGACTTTGACAAAAAAACCTGGATTATGGTAGATCCAACCTGGGGAAATACCACCGGCGGAGTTGACTATTTTAATACTTTGGACTTTGACCACATTGCTTTTGTAGTCAAGGGAGAAGCCAGCGATTACCCGATTCCTGCCGGTGGCTATAAACTGTTAACCGATGCAAATACCAAAGATGTTGATGTGCAAATCGGCTCAACTTTCGACCAAAACGCCACCACGCTTAACGCGGACGTGCAAATTCCGGATACTTTAATTGCCGGTTTGCCGACCGACGGCGATATTAAAGTTACCAACGTTGGTAAAAATTTGGTAGAAGAACAAACTATTACGGTATCAACAAATCATTTAATGCCCAAAGCACAAAACTTTACGGTCAAAAATATTCCGCCATATGGTTTTGTCACCGTTCCGGTGTCTTTTGCCAGAACTACTCTTTTGACAAACCTAAGCGATACGGTTAAAATTACAGCTGGTAATCAGAAATTTTCTAAAAACGTGCGGATTCTCCCGTTTTTTGTAAATAAATTATTAATTTTAGGAGGAATAACATTTGTTAGTATCTGTATCATCATATCGCTTACTATCCTCGCGCTGCGGCGTATATCTCTTCTTCGACGAAGACGGGAAAATAATTTACGTGGGGAAAGCCAAAAATCTTAAAAGACGCGTTTCCTCCTATTTTTCTAAGCAAAATTTAGGCGAAAAAACCAGAATTTTAGTTGCCCAAATTAAAAAAATCAGAACCATTGAAGTTGCTTCGGAAATAGAAGCCTTTCTGCTCGAAGAAAAATTAATCAAGCAATATACGCCGCGTTACAATATTAAATTAACTGACGGTAAAAGATATCCCAGTATTAAAATTACCGTTAAGGATAAATATCCGAAAGTTTTGTTGGTTAGAAAGCAAGAAGCCGACAATGCCAAATATTTTGGGCCATATACTAGCACTACCTCGCTTCGGATGGTGTTAAAAATGCTCAGGAGAATTTTCCCTTACCAAGCGGTTATCAATCACCCCAATAAGCTTTGTTTGTATTATCATCTGGGCTTATGTCCCTGTCCAAGTGTTACCAAAGACCCCAATTACCGAAAAAATATTAGCCATATTATTGATTTTCTATCCGGCAATAAAAATTTACTCATCAGGAATTTAACCAAAGATAGGAATCAGGCAAGCGCCCGGGATGACTTTGAAAAAGCCGGAGGCATTCAAAAACAAATTGATTCGATAACGCTTATCACGAGTTCCTTTTATCAACCTTTTGCCTATGAAGAGAATCCGAATTTAAGAAGTGACACCATCGCTTTAGATTTGCAATCTCTAAAAAACATTCTGCACGAAAACGGCGTAATGGTTGCTGATTTACTGAGAATTGAATGCTACGATATTTCCAACACTTCCGGTTTAAACGCCACCGGCTCAATGGTGGTTTTTACCAACGGCGAAAAAGATGGGTCGTCTTACCGACATTTCAAGATAAAGCAGGATTACAAAAGCAAACCGAATGACTTTGCGATGATGCAGGAAGTGTTAGGGAGAAGATTGAAGCATAGTGACTGGCCAAAGCCATCTTTGATAATTGTCGACGGCGGAAAAGGACAAGTATCTTCGGCAAAACGAATCATTGATAGTTTATCATTGAATATTCCCCTAATTGGTTTGGCCAAAAGAGAGGAAACAATCATTACCAGCGACCTTAAGGAAATTAAGTTACTAAGAGATTCCCGTGCTCTGCAGTTAATAATGCGGCTAAGAGACGAAGCTCACCGTTTTGCCATCACTTACCACAAAAAATTAAGAGCGAAGGCTATTTTCGCGTAATATCATACTCGTAAGGGAAATAAAGGAAGGTTGCGGGCGGGTCATCCAAGAGGTATTTTTGAAAATCGGCATATATTTTTTGTCTGGCGCTAGTGTCCACTGTTTGTCTGCCATCCTCCAATAGTTTATCAATTCTTAAGTTTACATAATGCGTAATATTATTTGGTTGTGATGAATGCCAAAGAGCATACTGGTCAGGATCTTTAGAAACATTGAATTCGCCTAAGAATACCTGAAAATCGCTCGGGAAAGTATCAATAATTTTAACATTGGTTTTAATACCAATCTTTGCCCATAAGTCTTTTATTTGATTAGCCAGCTGGCTATACTCAGGCAACGCCTTTAGTTCAAGCGTCAAAGAAGAGCTTTGACTGGAATTGACAGATTCCCCCAGTAGCAGTTTTGCATGTTCAAAATCCTGGGAGTAAGTAGTTAAACCGCTTTCATTAACCCAAGAGTTTGGCGGAAACGGTCCGTAATTTCTTTGGCCGCTGGCAAAAGCGTCCGGCATCGCGTAGGCAAGCGCTTCTCGTAGTCTTTTGTCCGACAAATCTTTATCAGCAGTATTATAAAAAATTGTGACTAGCTGAGAATAGTTGGTGCTTTTTGCAATATTGGCGTGCTTAAAATCCACCAAACTCTTGCCGTTGAAATTTAAACTTCTTACGCCAATAATTTCGTTGACATCGCCTAAGACAAAGGCTGTTTTTAAAGCTTCTTCGGTTGGATAAAATTGGTAAGTGATTTCTGTGCCTTGTCCCCTATTGGCAACGAGACTAATTGATTGCACGAAACTACCATTTAAGTTTATAGATTGAACTTTGTAATCACCGACGCCGACAAAACCGTTTTTAAAAATTGGCCGGGCAACCGTTAATAAGAATGGCGAGTAACTGCTTTTTAAATTGAAAATAATAGTGTATTTGTCAAGTCTTTGAGATGTAACATCGGCAAAATCGTACGTAACCTGGTCTGATGTGAGTTTTGTCCCATCGCTAAAAAATACATTATCTTTTAGGTGGAAAACATAGGTCTTGCCGTCATTTTTAATTTCCCATGATTTGGCCAAATCGGCCTTGGGCAAATCATCGGAGTCGGCGTAAACCAAGCCCTGCGAAACTTTAGACAAAATCAGCGCCGGCAAGTTATCAACGCTGTATGCGCCAACCATACCGACAGTTTGTTCTTGGGTAAAAGGCATTAAGGGAATAAAGTAATTGACAACAAATTTCAACAGAAAAAAGACCAACAAACCAAGCCCAAATGAAATCAAAATGGTTCGGCGCCATTTCTTTAAATACGCTTTTAAAAGCCACAAAATAAGACGCCTTCTTTTTAAGAAAATCATATTATCTTAAGGGGAGGAGAAGCAGTAAAGAAGCTATGGCAAAAATAACAGTCGTTACAACTGTTGCCCACATTAAAAGCTTTTCTACGCTTCGTTTGCTTCTGTAAAACTCGCCGGTTCCGCCGCCAAAAGCGGTCGACAAACCGCTGCCCTGCATTTGCAATAAGACGAGGACAATCAAAGCAATTGCTGCACCAATCGCAATGATATTCAAAATTATCATTAGCTTGATTATAGCTTTTCCGGGGGTGTTTTTGCAAGCTTGTCCTGCACTTTTCAACATGAAATGAGTTATTTTTAGGTAACTAAAATGTTAGTATTATCTCTTTCAGGAAGAGATTACTTAAAAGTGCAGGATGAAGAGGCTTTATTTCTTAACCAGCCAGGTTAAAAAGGAAACGATTAGTGATTGTAAAAACGCGACTAAAAGAAAGGCAAAGATAACGTTAAAGTAAAACTGAGGAACAACGAAACCCGAATAAAAAAGACCCGGGAAAGTAAAGGCGTTAATCGCAATTCCCGGCACAATCACGGTTAATAGATAAAAAATGATGATGTTTGTTAAAAATGAGAAGAAACCAAGCGTCACAATGTTTAATGGAAGGGCGAGAATGTTCAGAATCGGTTTTAGAAAAACTAGCAATATTGTTAAGGCAATGCCGCCAAAAAAATATGTCGGTAATCCCCCGCTGACTTTTACGCCCGAAATGATTTGGGTGAGTAAAAAAATGGAAAAGGCGTTAAATAAAACGTTCCGCAAGAATCCCTTCATAATCCAATGCTAACAAATATCTTCGATAACTGTCAATTTTTAAGTAGTTGCCAAAGGTAAGAATTGAGCGTATATTAATGACTATGAACGATATCAAATGTCCACATTGCGGAAAATTGGTCCACGTTGACGAAGTTTTGCGCCACCAATTAGAAAAGACAATTCTTAAAGAAGAATCGGAAAAGCAAAAAGAAGAACTGGAAAAAGTTCGTCTGGCCGTTGAAAAATCTTCTGAGGAGAAATTGGAGAAAGAAAGAAAAGCATTTCAGGAAAAATTGCTTAAAGAGCAGGAGGAAAGGGAAAGATTTGAAAAGAAAATTAGCGAAGAAGCTTCCAGGAAAGCCGCTGAGGAACAACGCTTAAAAATCAGGGAGAAAGATTTACAGTTGGATGAAATTAGAAGAGTTAACGAAGACTTAAAGCGGAAATTAGAACAAGGTTCACAGCAGAGACAAGGCGAGGTGCTGGAATTGGATCTAGAAGAACAGTTAAGAGCTAAATTTACTAATGACGAGTTTGTGCCGATTCCCAAAGGCGTTGAGGGAGCGGATATTTGGCAAAAAGTTAAATTTCAAGGAAAAATTGTCGGTTCTATTCTTTGGGAAACTAAACGTACTAAAGCTTGGAGCAATGGTTGGATCGCTAAGCTAAAAGATGATGCCGGAAAAATCAGCGCCAGTGAGTCGATTATAGTTTCGCAAGTAATGCCTGAGGGCTCAGCGAGTTTTGACCGCAAAGATGGTATATGGATTACTACCTATGAACACGCGATTGGCATTTGCCGCTATGTCCGTTTTTTAATTACCACTGTGTCTTCCATAAAATCCTCGACTTCCCAAACCGACGAAGACTGGGGACAAATCAGGGATTATATGTTAAGCGATTCGTTTAAGCACCGCATGCAAGCGCATTTTGACGGCGTCAAGGCCTTAAGAGATGGTTTAGACGCGGAAAAACGGGCAACACTCTTAAGATGGAAAAAGCAGGAATCACAAATAGAAAAATTAGATACCAACACCACTAATTTCTATGG
>DATKGX010000015.1:0-2352 GCA_035510555.1 Patescibacteria group bacterium
AGGCAGAAGGCTTGAAAATAATAATCGAAAGTCCGGTTGCAAACGATAAGATTCAAGTTTTGGCTGAGGAGACGGTAGCGCAAAATCAACTTGCGGAAAAAGTAGTTCAACTCCTAGTCGAAGAAGGAGTATATTCGGAGCCTCAGGCCCGAATAAGAGTAGGAGAAATAGCTCTAGCAAAAAAAGGCTTATCGGAAGATGTTGTCAGAGAAGTGGCAATGGCTGTACAAGCTGAGGTAAAAACAGCGCCAGCAGCGCAAGCTATTTCAGAAAGAGTAAGAATAGCTACTCAAGCGCCTGCAAATGTAACTGATAAAAATCAACCCATATCTAATCAAGAGCCTTCCGAAAGGAGATTCCCTACGAAAGCAGCGGTTGTAGATGAAAAAGCGCAATCCAATAGAAGAAGAACAATCAGAAAGAATATTCTTGTTCTTTTTCAAAAAGCCAGAAGCTTAGGTTTTAAAAAAGTTAATAGTTGGGAAATTACGAAGGGTTTGGAGGAAAAACAGGAAAATAAAAGTTATTTATTAACTCAATTGGAGCTTTCCCATGTTTCTGACGGATCATTGGAAGAAGCGGCGAGATCAATAGAAGCGTTAGGAGAATTCGAGAGCTCGGAAAGCGATGGAAGCGAAATGTTAGGTCAAATAGATAAAATTTTGGTCAAAAATGTTCCAGTTGAAATAGCAAATTTAAATTCAAAAGAAGTTTCGAAAGAAGACGTTAAAAAAGTCCTTAAGCATGTTGGGGAACGAACAACTCCATCGTAAGCGCAGTGCTGAGCGTGATATCATTTCTAGTAAACGTTTTTTTCGCTGCGGAGGAGGTGAGATTCGAACTCACGATTTCTTGCGAAATGGCGGTTTAGTAAACCGCTGCACTAGGCCACTATGCGACTCCTCCAAGTTAATTCATTATTTTCCCAAACTGTTCATAAATACCTATTAGCTTAAGTTGAATTTTATAATCAGAATATCTTATTGTACATGTTCCCATATACTCTTTTCTATGTTTTTTACCATTAGCAACAGTAATAGTGGGTTTTATGAATTGAGATGTGGGAATGCTTAATAGCTTACTCCAGTATTTTTTAATTTTACTAAAATCTTGTGTAGAATGGATTTGCAATTTTGCCCTAAATTTTGACTCATCTAATGAGAAACATTCTCTTAAAAATTTAATAAATGTTTGCAGCAGCAATGGATCAGAATTAGTTAAATCAACTTTATTGGTCGCTGGATATTTTGATCCTTCACACCAGTAGATAATTGATGCCAAAATCTTTTTGGTATTTTTATCTAGTAATTTAGGCTGCGTAATTGATTTTATTTCTGATGACTTTATTTTTTTACGTTGTCTTTCATTGGTAGTTAATAAAGTATCCCAACGCGTTCTTATTTGATCCTCTTTACACCAATTACGTAGCGTAGTTGCAGGAATACCTGTAATTTGTGCTAATTTTACGAAAGAATAATGATATTTATCGCGGAGTTTTTGTGCTTTTTCTATCTCCTGGTCTTGATATGTTCTTTTCATGCGGAGGATACAGGATTCGAACCTGTGGACGGTTATTCACCGTCACGGCTTAGCAAGCCGCTCTATTAGCCACTCTAGCAATCCTCCTTAAGTAAATTATATCATAGCTAAACCCCTCTGTTGAGCATATGATTAGATTTGATATTCGAAGATTTGGGCGGGAGTATATTCGTAAGAGCAAATTTGCTCGTTGGCCATGTGCTCAAAATATTTGCGCATCGGACGAATCGAATTGGCACTGGCGGAGATAAAAACCACATCATCAGGTTTTAAAGTCGGTAGAATGTCATTCAAAAAGCTCATTACGCGGACCTCAACCATTTTGATACTCTCCCCGTTTGGTGGGGGGACGTCATATGAGCGGTGCCATAATTTATATTGCTCCGGGTTTTGTTTGGCAATTTCATCTTTGTTTAAGCCGGTTAAATCGCCGTAATCGCGTTCTTTAATTCTGGGGTCGGTAAAAACCGGCACATTTTGATGGTAACCATTCAGAGCCAATTCAAGCGTATGCTGTGAGCGGATTAAGTCTGATTGCCAGGCTTTGGTGACCGGTTTATCCTTCAATCTCTCGCCAATTTGTTTGGCTTCCTCGATACCATTTTCGGTTAAATCAGATTGTCTAAACCCAGAAAAAGTATGGGTTAGATTGTCTTCGGTTTCTCCGTGCCGAAAGATGAATAATTTTGCCACAAAGCCATTATAATACAAATTGATGGGATTTAGCGATTTAATTTTCCCCAAAAAATGCGTAGTTTGCAAAAAGCACGGTTCGTATCTCTGCGAGAAGTGTTTTACTTTTTTGTCATTTGA
>DATKGX010000016.1:0-5356 GCA_035510555.1 Patescibacteria group bacterium
TTAATGGCGTTAATGGCCAAATCTTGTTCGTCGGTCATATCTCTTGCAAAACAATGTGGATAAATGATTTAATTATTCTTGTCAAGAAAAACCAAACATCATTTATAATGCGCCGAATTGTCGGCCAAATTTGGATTAAAAGCCTTTCCCAAAAAGAGCGTTCTCTCATATTTTTTCGATTCTGGCTTTCACCGCTAATCGTTTCCAGATGGTTCCCGGCGGAGTGCAAGTTACTAAAGTTAAGTAACTATCATCAAAGTTTTGCTGCAAGATAGAGGTGTTATTAGGATCAACTACAGTGATGTTCTCAACCCTGTATTTGTAGATAACGTTACCAACATTAACAACAATTTCGTCTCCCGGCGTCAATTCATAAAGGTAGGTAAAAACCGTTTTATAATTTTTGGCGTCGTAGAGTTGGGGAAGGGTTGAATGTCCAAAAACGACGGCGTTACCTTTACCCGCCGGAACAGCGGTGCCGTCATAATTAATCAGATGTTTTGATAAATCCGTATCAACAGTTGAGACAACAGCGTTTTTGATATTCAGCTTTGGGATCGAGAGAGAATAGGTTTGAATTTCCGGTACGCCGTTTCTTTGGTGCTTAAAGTTTGGGAACCAATTGTCGGCATTATTGTAATCAATTCCGGAAAGACTATTGGAAGCTTGTGCCAAAAGCGTTTGAAAAGTAGTGTTCGAAACAATGGTTGTTTGAGGAATCGGCGAGGCAATATTCTGACTGGCAAAAACCGGCGCAAAATAAATTTGCCAGGAAATCAAAGGCAGAAAAACATAGCCGGTAATTAAAACTCCGGTAAGAATCAGTAAAAGTCCCAGCAAACGGGTAAATTTCTTTTTTTGGCTTGCTCCTGTGTGCTTATAATAGCGTTTCGACATTTATTTAGCCGTAATCTGGATGGTAATACTTTTGGGATTGCCAGGCAGGTTTTGGGAAAGGAAGGGAATATTTGGTTTTAAATCAATGCCGACATTTTCAACTTGCGGCATATTCGCTAAAATATTTTTTGCCTTCTGAATGGATATTCCGGCAATTTGTTTGGAAATTGAATCATTGTCAATTTTTGGCAACAGCCCGGCGCTAATTTCCAGATCCGCCGCGATACTGCCGTCTTTATTAACGCCGATATTTTTGGCGTTAACGGATAAATTGTCCTGACTAATTTGTGTATCGCTACCGCCAAAAAGTGATTGCGCCAGTTTTAACATGTCGGAGTTATTGTAAGTAAGAGTTTGGAAATCAACAGTACCCTTTAATGTTAAGTTACTCGCTTGGTCGCCGGCTTTATGGTCAAAACTTTGGTTATTCTTATCAATACTTTCGGACACAAAACTCCCAAGCATTAAATTATTGCCGGTCACTTTTGGTGCAATATCAGATTTGGCTTTCCCTTCGAGCTGTTTTGGCAAGCCATCCAATAATTTTTGAATATCGTCGGCGGAGACGACGGTCGCTGATTTTTTGGTCCCGCCGGAAAAGGCACTGTCATTTTTAGCGGCTACCGAAGAATCCTGTCCTGAAACAGTAAATTTAGTACCGGAGGGAAGATTATATTCCTGTCCGATGTCCCCGGCTGTCACATTGACGGTGCCGGTGGATGCTCCTAAGATTGCATCGCCGGAAGCAACCGTCACCGCACTATCTAAAGTAAAAACTAAGCTATTTGCGGAAGTAATTTTAGTGCCGGAAGGAAGCGTTAAGGAATCGGTGCCGATATTAAAAATCGTGACTTTTCCTTTGGCTGGAGTACCGACGTCTTTTTTACCGGTGACATCGGTTGTCATACTGCCGTCTTCAGAAACAGATAGCGGTTGGGAGGCGATTATTCCGCTACTAATATCGGTGGCCTTATCGGAGGCAAAAATTACTGATGTCGTTTTTTGATCGGTTTTAGGATTAACTAAAATTGTGACCGTGGCTTTGGTATTAAGCATTAAGAAAAATAGACCGCCGAGAAGCAAAATAATCACAACGGCAATAATTGGCAATAATAATTTCTTTTTGGCTCCGCCGGACTTAAGAAGGCTAGTCATAATTTTCTGTGCTGTTAATTGTATTTTTGGAACCATCATTAGCGCGTTTTCGACTAGGCCATTCTTTTTTTCTTCCGCCAGTTTTTCTTCCTCCGGGATTTCGGCAATCTCTTCTTTAATTACTGCGTCGGGAACTTTTTGCTCCTTAACGCTAGCAGGTATCGGTTTTGGTGTTTTGGCGACGTCACTTTCCATAAAACCGAAGTATTCCAAAGAGTCATCTTTATCAACATAATCCAGTTTCGGCTCGGTAACTTTTTCCGATGGAACTTCTTCAGGTTTCTCTTCCGACTTTTCTTCAACCTTTTCCTCAGCTGGCATCGCTACCGGTTCAAAATTGGTCACCTCATCGGGAGTAATTTTTGTAGGCGTCTGGTCAAAATCCACAGATTGCGAGTCATACAAAAGCTGCGCTCCCATTTGCGTCGCCGCCCCCAACAGCATCGCTTTTATCGAGCCGTCTTTTGGCAGGCTGGTAATTTGCGGAAGGTGTAAAAACGGCAAACTTTTGCTCCACGGATGGCCGATAAACTCCTGCGTTACTTCGTCTTCGTCGTCGCCATAAATTACGACCCTAGCCGGCATCACGTCGGGCGCTTTAAAATGTTTCAGTAATGTATCAACCGTAAAAGGTGCCGACTGATGGATTTCCGAAGACTTGGTTTCCAGAATTTTCCCGCTTTTAACCAGCGAAACCGTAATAAACTTTTGTCCCATCTCCACCAGTATCGCGGTGACGGGCGCGCCTTCATCTTTTTGTAAAAGGTTAACAATGCTTTCGGCGGAAACCAAAAAGCCGATCGGTTCTAGGCCCAATTCGTCGCTGGCTTTTTTTAATTTTTCCAAATACTCTTTTTTGATTTTATTGTTCTCAATCCAGCTGTCTTTCAGTCCAAAAATGGTTTTGTGGCTTTCGATGTTGTCCGGCAGTACCGTTTCGGCCTGGGTAATTGATTTGTCTAGAACTTCCAAAAACTGTTCCGTCGTAGCGTCTTCAATCGTATTGGCAAAATCTTCTTCGCCGTGTCCCAAATACTTAATCGTGCTGCCGGCTTTGGAAAATAAGACCGAGGTTGCTCGCTCATTCCTTAAAATTAATGCCAGATAGTATTCGGGTTTAACTTTATTTGCGATGTTAGGAAAAGGTAACTTCATAAATGTTTAATCCTTCGGCTTCGCTCAGGACTTCGGTAACTACATTACTTCAGCCAACCTCAGCATACATTCTTCGCTGGCCGTGACCGATATTTTCCTGCTTTATTATTTTAAACTTTTTAATCTCGCCTGTAAACGTAACGTGTGGCCCGCCGCACAGTTCTTTGGAATAATCACCGACAAAATAGACCTTTACATCTTCGGCATATTTTTCGTCAAACAGTCCGATGGCGCCGATTTCTTTAGCTTTTGCCAAGGGCATAATTTCAAAATGCACCGGCAAGTTTTCCTTAATTTTTTCATTCACTACCGCTTCAATCTTGGCGATTTCGCTGTCTTCCAGTTTGCGGTCAAAATTGAAATCGAAACGTACCCGAACACTAGTAATGTTGCTACCCGTCTGGTGTAACTGCTCGCCAAACATGTCCCGCAAGGCTTTATGCAATAAATGTGTTGCGGTATGTCCCATGATAGTTTTTTCACTGTGGTCGGCCAGTCCGCCTTTAAACTTTTGTCCGGCTCCGGCACGGGAAAGTTTCTGGTGCTCTTCCATTTTTTGCGCAAACTGCTGTTCGTTAAAAATATATCCCAAACTTCTAATTTGGGTCGGGGAAAGTCCGTGGGTGGTGTACATTATAAAAGCATCATCCGCGCTAATTTCCTTAGTGCCATTTTTTTCAGCACCCTTAAGCACTTTTTCACCCGCCACAATTGCTTTTTGATAATTTTGCTCTTCTTCTAGAATGACATTTTTAATTTCTTCAAATTTTTCCGTCAAGATGTCATCGGTAGGCGAGTATTGCTCAACTACTTTTTCAATGATTGTTTGAATGTTCTCTCCATTTAAAACACGGAAATTATCTAAAGCCCTACGAATTAATCTGCGCAGAATATATCCTTGGTCGGTTTTTGAAGGCCTGATGCCGGCAGCCGTAATAAAACCCGCGGCGGCCAAGTGGTCGGCGATAATTTGCATTTCTTTTTTGTTCTCAACGTAACTTTTACCGCTTTCGTCTTCAATAGTTTTGATAATCGGCGCATAAAGTGAAGTTTCAAAATAATCGGCTTTGTCCTCAATAGCAGCCATTAATCTTTCGACTCCGCCGCCGTAATCAACATTTGGCTCAGGCAATAATTCAAGTGAGCCATCGTCTTTTTTCTTGTATTGCATGAAAACGCTATTGGCAATCTCTAAAAACTTGCCGCATTCACAAGTGGTTGGGTCATCACCTTTACAATCTTTTCCGTGTTCAACATCATCAAAGCGGTAATAAACCTCGGTGTCGGGACCGCCCGGTTCTCCGGCGGGCATTTTATCGGGAAGGCCACTGCGACTCCACCAATTAGTACTATCTTTATAAATTTTCGGTTCTAAGTTTTCAGTTTTGAATATTTCTTTCCAAATTTCCTCCGATTCGCTATCAAAGTTTACATTCTTATCTCCGGCAAAAACCGTTACGTAGAGTTTTTCTTTAGGCAGGCCAAATTCTTTGGTCAATAATTCCCACAACCACGGTATTTCTTCGCTTTTAAAATAGTCGCCTAAAGACCAATTTCCTAGCATCCTAAAAAAAGTAGAATGGCGGTTGTCGCCGACTTCTTCAATATCCACGGCCCTAAAACAATTCTGCACATCCACCAGTCTTTTGCCGGACGGGTGCTGTTCGCCCAATAAATAGGGGATTAGGGGCTGCATGCCCGAAGAAGTGAAAAGGGTAGTCGGATCATTCTCCGGCACCAAAGGGGAATTAGCAATCCGCTTGTGTCCTCGCTTTTCAAAAAAGCTAATGTAGATGTCAATTATTTCCTTCGCAGTCATCACTACTTATTATAGCAGGCTGAGGAAGCGTTGAACATGAAAGCTTCCGAAGTCCTGAGTGGGAGCGAATAGACTGAGGAGGTGAGTTTAAAAATCAACCTCAACGTCATGTCCTAAATCGTAATTGCGCGACGCGGGATAGACGACGTTAGAACCTTGAAGGTTTTTATGTTGTTTTGTGAACTTTATTAGGCAAGCTTTACGTTTTTTGCCCTTAGTCCCTTTGCATCTTCCACGACATCAAACGTAACGGCTGCTCCAACTTGAAGTTCATCGAAAGTAACACCGCTTAAGTCTGACGAGTGAAAGAAAAGATCCTTTACTTCTCCT
>DATKGX010000017.1:0-6125 GCA_035510555.1 Patescibacteria group bacterium
GAGTTTATTAAAGCGATTGAAAAAGGCGTTAAAGAAACTTTAGACAACGGAATTTTATTAGGTTATCCGGTCGTCGACATGGAAGTCACAGTTTATGACGGAAGTTATCATGACGTTGATTCTTCGGAAGTGGCTTTTAAAATCGCCGCGTCCAAAGCCTTACAGGCAGCTTCAAAAAAAGCCGATATCACCCTTTTGGAGCCGATTATGAAGGTGGAAGTTACCACTCCATCTGAATTTATGGGCGATGTTATTGGAGATTTGTCCGCCAAAAGAGCCCAGATTATGGGAACGGAAGAAAGAGGCAAGGCGACCATTGTTTTGGCGATGGTGCCACTCGCAGAACTCAGTGGATATTCAACCACCATCCGTTCAATGTCACAGGGTAGAGCATCTTATTACATGGAGCCTTCGCATTACGAAGAAGTGCCGCAAAATATTATCCAACAAATGTTGGCCAAATCCACCTTCACCGGCAGAGTTGAGTAACTGTCATTTGATATTTTTTTAAAAAACTTCTATACTTCCGGCGTGAATAATAGTGAGCATGAATTTGGATTGATAATGAAGTTAAAAGCGACAATAAGACATTTAGATTCAATAGGCAATGCTGAATTATCAACAGAAGAGCGGGGGAGAACTTTAGAAGTTTTGCAAACTCTCGCTAAAGATACAAAGAATAAAGACTTATTAAAGATTCTTGACGGGACAAACTTGCTTGATGGTGGAGAAGATTCAGGAGAAGTTGAGTAATCTTCATGGTATAATAAAATTATGAAAAGAAATAAGAATGCATCGCCGTTTGGCTATTACTTTAAATACCTAGACAAAATAGATAAAGGTGTAAAAGATTCCAAGGAGTTTGGTTCAATTCTGATTTTGACTTTGGTTGAAGAAGTCGGAGAGATGAGCCGGGCATATTTAGCAAAACACGGCCGAAAGCAAACTAATTTGGCGGCGCAGCACGATGAACTTTACGAACAGGAATTGGGCGATATTTTATTATCAATTCTTCGTCTGGCTAGAGTAAAAAAGATTAATCTTCATGAGGCATTAATGTATTCCTTAAAGAAAATCGAAAGACGTAAAAGTCAACCAAAAATATAATAACCGGCAGTTTTACTTCCGAAGATTTAGATAATACTTATTACCTCAACTTCTTTTATGCGCAAAAATTCTATTTTTTGCTCATTTTCATGTACCAATCCCAAAGAAGCCAAAGTCCGGAGAGTCCGACCAAAACGTAAACCAAATTCATTACCATCGGCCAGCTCTTAAGAAGCATCCAGACTACATTCCAGTTAGCTCCCATGAAGCTTCCTAAACCTACTAATCCCCAGTTTAAGGCTCCAACTATTACTAGGAGCATTCCGAGCCATTCAACGTATTTCACTTAATTTCTCACCCCCTTTTTGGTAAAAGTCTAGCTAAAATTATCATTGACCTTCTCAAAAGAAAAGTCAAGTAACTAGTTCACAAAACTTGAATAATTTTTAGAATTGATTCATAATCAACTTGTGCAGAATATTAAACGTGCAATAATCTACGGATTCTTGCTTTGGATAATTCCTTTTCTTACTTCGGTGGTAATTTTCCCGCTTAAAAAAACCGATCCGGCTTTTTTTCAATCAATACTTGGTGTTTTTTCCATCACTTTAGCCGTAATACTTATCGTTCACTACTTCCGTAAAACTCAAGGAAATTTAAGAGAGGGGATTTTCTTGGGATTGATTTTTGCTCTAATAAGTTGGTTTTTTGATTTCTTTTTCTTCATTTGGGGACCAATCAAAATGACTCCTGCCGCTTACATTAAAGAAATCGGCATCGGCTATTTACTCTATCTAATTATCGCCATCAGTTTTGGATATTCTTTAAGGAAACCAAAAATTGACAAAGCATAGATACTAGACTATAATCCCATAGTCATGAGCTTGATATTCAAAGAATCAAACCCTTATTCACCTGCTGGATGGGATCCTTGTTCAATAGTCAGAGAGCTACTTCCGCACCAAACCCCTACCGGTATTACAATGCCAGAACATAAAGGACTAATTCAGTCGATTGTATTTGATTCTGTAACTAACAAGGGTGAATCAATAATCTACCTGGCTTCACCTATAGCTAATGTTCCGGAATCGGCAAACGATGTAGTTGGGCACATGGAGCAGCCGTTGGCAATTTTAAAACCGGGAGAATCATTTTATTTTGCGATAGATGATTATATAGAGGCGGAAGGTCCATTTGAATATTATCCTCCAGTTGTCCGCGTTACCCAAACCTAAACAGAATCTACGGAGAATTAGAAGTCTTTAGCTGTTACATCAGGATTAAAATCTCCAACTTGATAATCCGCAATAGACAATACTTGTTCTAAGTCTCCGTCGGCAACTGCCTTAAGGATAGATCTCTCCGGAGAAGAAGAATCAGCAGGATCTTTGATTAACATATGCGATTTTTTTGTTAACCTTGCTCTGGCTTCTCTCCAGTTTCCATTTGATTCGTGCCAAGCGGCTGAGCCTATCGTATAAAGCCCATTTATTAAATCTAATTGCTCTTGAGATAAATTATACCCGTTTGTAAATAATCGATATAATTCACCCTCGTCAACTTTTAAAAGCTCACAAACCGTAGAAGTTTTTAATCCTTCACCAGCTAAGCTCATAAAAGCAGCTAGTCTTGTCGCCGGAAGAGCAGCGAGATACCTTCTTCTGCCGACTTCATATGCAGTCCTTGCATTAACAAGATCTTTATCTTCAATAGGCAATCTGCCGATAGTTACATCTGATTCTGTCATGGGGTATATATTATGGGATGCGGGCTCAAAAGTCAACCCTGCGTGTTATAATTCACTTAATGAAAAATAATTATTGCACGATTTATTTGATTAGGCATGGAAGAACGGATTGGAATGATAAAAAACTTATTCAGGGACATCTAAATATTCCGCTGAATTCAGAAGGAAAAACTACAGCTAAGGAGCTTGCTCAAGAACTCAAGAAAATCAACTTTGACAAAGTTTATTCTTCGGACTTGCTAAGAGCAAAACAAACAGCGGAAATTATCGCTTTAGAACAAGAGCTGGTAGTCGAAATCACGCAGGCTTTAAGAGAAAGGAATTTTGGTTCTTTTCAAGGAAAACCGCGTGAGCATCTCAAAGAGATAGATAAAGTTTTAGAAACGCTTACGGATGAAGAAAGATATTCTTATACCCATAATGGAATTGTGGAAAGCGATGAGGAAATAATGACTAGATTTATGATTTTTATTCGAGAAATCGCGATTGTTAATTTAGGAAAGACAATCTTAGTAGCAACTCATGGGGGAATAATCAGGGCATTTTTGATACACCTTGGTATTTTAGATTATACGGGTATAAAAGGAAGATTAGAGATTAAGAATCTGGCTTTTGTAAAGTTTGAATCAGACGGCGTAGATTTTGTTATTAAAGAAACTTCGGGAATAGAAAAGAAAACAAGGGAATAATTTTAGCCTCGAAAGTGCTATAATCTCCTCATGGACGCATACTTTAAAAAAGAAATTACCTATCCTTATAAGGGAATTAAATTTGTTTTTGACGTGGGAATTACCTTATTTTCCACTTTTGCTATCGATCATGGAACAGATATGTTAATTCGTCATATGACTTTAAACAATCCTAAAACTATTTTAGATATTGGTTGTGGTTATGGTCCAATCGGTATAATTTTAGCTAAAACAAATCCGCAGGCTCAAGTAATAATGGCTGATGCAGATTTATTGGCAGTTAAATATACAAAGATTAATATTCAAAAAAATAACGTAACTAATGCGATTGCTGTTGGAAGTGTTGGTATGGAGCAAGTCCTAGATAAACATTTTGATTTAATTGTTTCCAATGTACCGGCAAAAATTGGCGATAACGCAATTACTCAAGAATTTATTTTAACTCCTTATGCTCACTTAAATCCGGGTGGAGAACTTTGGATAGTGGTGGTTAGCGCACTAAATCATTTAATACCAAGGGTTGGAATAAAGAACCATTTAGACATGAAAATGATTAGGAAAAGAAGCGGTCATTCTCTATATAGAATTAAGAAATTAATAGATTAATGAAAAAAATAATTTTAGCGTCTAAGTCTCCGAGGAGAAAGAAAATTTTAGAGCAGGTTGGTTTAAATTTTGAAGTCATGGTTAGCGATTTTGACGAAACAAAAATCAAATTCAAAACTCCGCAGGAGATGGTTGAAAAACTTTCACTGGCAAAAGCAAAACTCATTGCCAAGAAAAATCCCGGCGCCATAATTATTGGTGCCGATACAACCGTAATTTTCAAAAAGGAAATTATCGGTAAACCAAAATCAAAAGCGGATGCATTTAGAATCTTAAGGCTTTTGAGTGGAAATACACACGAAATCGTCACGGGATTTACGGTAATAAAAGGAAGTAAGTCAATCACAAAACATGTTATTTCTAAGGTGAAATTCAAGAAATTATCTAATGCTGAAATAAAAGCGTATGTTGCAACCGGCGAGCCAATGGATAAGGCCGGCGGATACGGAATACAAGAAAAAGGTGGATTGTTTATGGAAAACATTACCGGTGATTATTTTAACGTTGTCGGACTGCCGATTTTCGCGGTGGCCCAAGCCCTCAAACAATTTGGAGTAGGCATCACCAAAAACTGGTAAATTTTAAGCAACTCCTCAGAATTGGAGGTTATTATTAGTTAACTATGGCAAGATTTGCCGAAATGGAACCACTAATCAGGTTCCATTTCTTTGTTTTCCCCCTTGACGGATTTTCAAAAATACTGTATATTAGTTCTTGACCTTTAGAAAAGAGGTCATTTTTTATTAAGTTATGGCAGACGTATATCAAAGAACAAAACCACACGTAAATATCGGAACCATCGGTCACGTTGATCATGGTAAGACAACCTTAACCGCAGCTATCGCGACTGTGCTTTCTAAGCATGGTGGTGGAAAGGCAATGAAGTACGAAGATATCGATAACGCCCCCGAAGAAAAAGCCAGAGGAGTCACCATCAACATCACCCACGTCGAATACGAAACAGCCAAAAGACATTATGCTCACATTGACGCACCGGGACACGCAGATTACATTAAGAATATGATTACGGGAGCCGCCCAAATGGACGGTGCAATCCTCGTAGTTTCAGCCCCGGACGGCCCAATGCCACAAACCAGAGAACACATTTTACTCGCCAGACAAGTCCAAGTTCCATCCATCGTCGTTTTTCTTAACAAATGCGATATGGTCCAAGACCCGGAACTCTTGGATTTGGTTGAAATGGAAGTCAGAGAGCTTTTAACAAAATACCAATATCCTGGCAATGATGTGCCAATCATCAGAGGCAGTGCGCTTAAAGCCCTAGAAGGCGATCCTGAAGAAGAAAAACACATCATGGAGTTAATGGATGCGGTTGATAGCTACATTCCAACCCCGGTTCGAGATACAGATAAGCCGTTCTTAATGCCGATTGAAGACGTTTTTTCAATCAAAGGCCGAGGAACAGTTGTTACCGGCAGAATTACCAGAGGAAAAGTTAAAGTTAACGAGCCGGTGGAAATCGTTGGAATCAGACCAACTAAAGCGTCAGTTGTAACAGGCGTCGAAATGTTTAAAAAATCTTTGGATGAAGGTCAAGCAGGCGACAACGTCGGAATTTTACTGCGCGGAATTGAAAAAGCCGATGTAGAAAGAGGACAAGTTTTGGCCAAACCAGGCTCAATTACGCCGCACAAGGAGTTTGAAGCAGAAGTTTATATCTTAACCAAAGAAGAAGGTGGACGACACACGCCATTCTTTACCGGATACCGACCGCAATTTTACATCGGTACAACCGATGTGACAGGAGAAGCCAATCTTCCAACCGGTGTCGAAATGGTTATGCCTGGGGATAACGCTAAAATGACAGTCAAACTCATCGTTCCGGTTGCCATGGAAGAAGGACTTCGATTCGCAGTAAGAGAGGGTGGAAAAACCGTAGGAGCCGGGGTAATCAGCAAAATCCTAGCCTAATAGGTTTCATCCTCGCACTTTTTATTTACTAATATGCCAAAAGGAAGACTTAGAGTTCGCTTAAAAAGTTACGACGCGAGAGTCATCGACTCAACGTGCCAACA
>DATKGX010000018.1:0-11243 GCA_035510555.1 Patescibacteria group bacterium
CCGTATTCTTTCTGAAATCTAGCCAGTCTTGGGTCAGGAAGTTCCGGAAGTGAATTATTAAGTTTTTCAATTTGTTTTTCTGTCCACCTAATCGGGGGTATATCCGGCTCTGGGAAGTAGCGGTAGTCATTGGCTTCTTCCTTGGTTCTCTGCGAGACTGTAGCATTTTTACCTTCATCCCAACCCCTTGTTTCCTGTTTTGGCGTTTCACCTTTTTCTAGAATTTCTAATTGCCGTTTAATTTCAAAATCGATTGCTTTTTCGACAAATCCAAAAGAGTTAATATTTTTAACTTCCACTTTATATTTTGGTAAAGTTTTTGAATTCACATCAAGTGAGATGGAGATGTTGGGTTCAAGACGCATCTGGCCTTTTTCCATGTCGGCATCGGAAACACCTAGATATCTGACAATTTTCTGAAGTTTTTGCAGGTAGGCTTTGACGTCTTTAGCATTATCAAAATCCGGCTCGGTAACAATTTCAACCAGCGGTACACCGCTTCTGTTAAAATCAATTAGGCTTGAGCCACCTCCGTGCGTTAATTTACCGGTGTCTTCCTCCATGTGCACTCTGGTAATACCAAATTTTTTGCCGTTGATTTCAATATTTCCACCCAAGCAAAAAGGCTGGTCATATTGGGAAATCTGATAACCTTTAGGGAGATCCGGATAAAAATAGTTTTTACGGTCAAATTTAGAAAAGAGTGGAATATTGCAGTTTAAGGCCTGGCCTATTTGTACGCACCATTCAATTGCTTGCTGGTTTGGCATCGGCAACGCCCCCGGAAGCCCTAAACAAACAGGGCAAGTATGTGTGTTTGGTTCTTGTCCGAAATAATCCGCAGAGCACTTACAAAACATCTTTGATGCTGTTTTTAGCTCCACGTGTACTTCCAAACCGATAATAACTTTATAATTCATAAGGCGATTTCTGGTAAAACTTAGTTGTTTGTTCAAAAGCATGACCAATTCTAAATAATAATTCTTCAGAAAAGCGAGGGCCCAGAAACTGGATACCAACGGGTAGTTCATTGATAAAGCCTGATGGTACGGAAAGACCCGGAATACCTGCTAAATTACAGTTAACAGTTAAAACATCGGATAAATACATTTTTAAAGGATCGTTGACTTTCTCCCCTATTTTCCATGGTTTGGTAGGGGAGACCGGAGAAACTATCGCGTCAACTTTAGTAAAAGCATCTTCGAAATCTTTGATGATTAAGGTTCTAACACGCATTGCTTTTTTATAATACGCGTCGTAATAGCCGACCGATAAGGTAAAAGTGCCAAGCATAATTCTTCGTTTGGCTTCATTGCCAAAAAAAGATCGGTCATTTCCATAGCGGATGCCGTCAAACCTCGCTAAATTTGATGAGACTTCAGCCGGTTGAATAATGTAGTAAACGGCAATTCCTGATTCAGTGTTTGGCAAAGAAATATTAACAATCTCAGCGCCCAATTTTTCTAATGTTTTCAATGAAGCCTGAAAATTATTCAAAATCTCGGGTTCAATCCCCGTAATATATTCTTTTGGAACACCGATTTTTAATCCTTTGACGCCGTTTGAAAGCGATTTTAAGTAATTGGGGACATTTTCCGGTGGCGTTGTCGCATCAAATCTATCTTGTCCCGCTGTAACGCTTAGCAGTAGAGCGCTGTCTTCAACAGTTTTAGTAAAATGTCCGATTGAATCAAGGGAAGATGCCATGGCGATTATCCCGTAGCGGCTAACTCTACCGTAGGTTGGCTTTAGTCCGACAGTATTGGTAAAGCTGGCCGGAAGTCTGATGGAACCGCCGGTGTCGGTGCCGGTTGCGGCCATCGCCATCCCGCTTGCAACGCTCACCGCGGAGCCACTACTGGAGCCACCCGGCACATATTTTTCGTTCCAGGGATTTCTAGTCGGACCAAAATCCGAATTCTCTCCGCTTGAACCATGCGCCCAGGCATCTAAATTAGTTTTGCCAATAATAATCGCTCCGGCACTTTTTAATTTCTGAACAACTGTCGCATCATATTGCGGTACATAATCGCTCAGAACTTTCGAAGCGGCGGTAGTTTTGACATTTTTTGTGGAAAAAATATCCTTGATGGCAATGGGAATTCCCAAAAGTGGCAAATCCTGGCCGTCTTTAATCAATTCATCAGCTTTCTTGGCTTGTTCCAAAGCTTGATTGGCACAAACAGTAATAAAAGCGTTCAGATTCTGGTTTCGTTTCTCAATTTCAGCAAGACAAGCATTTACCAATTCCCCAGAGGAAAACTGTTTATCTTTTAATCCTTGTCGTAATTGTTTAATTGTTTGATTATTTAATTTCATTATTCAAAAATTGCTTTGACTTTAAACGAACCGTTTTGCTTAGATTTAGTATTCGAAAGAGCTTCAGTTTGTGATAAAGAAGGCGCTGGAGAATCATCCCGAGTGACATTTTCTAGACCTGTGACTTGGCTGGTTTCCTGTACGTTGTTTGTCTTTACAGTTTTAAGCTTTTCGATGTAGGCTAAAATTGAGGAAAGTTGTTCTTCGTATTTGGCTATTTCTTCTTTTTTTAAAGGCAGATTCGCTAATTTGGCGATGTGTAAAACATCTATTTTCATTGAATCCATTATATTGCAACTGAAAGCCTTTTGACAATCGTTAATCTGGCTTCTTTCTCCAGGGAATCGTCGAGCTCTTCAAGTTTAATCTGTTTTACATACTTAATTTCAAGCGCTTTTGTAATTAAGTAATCTGCCAGCTCCGGATTTTTCGATAAAATTGGTCCGTGTAAATACGTTCCAATTGAGTTTTTATAAATAGCTCCTTCTTCTTTGGTTTTATCGTTACTACCAAAGCCTTTAAGCACTTTTCCTAATGGTTGAATATTTTTTCCAAGAATTGTTCTCCCGCCGTGGTTTTCAAACCCGATAAGAATAGTTTTTTGGCCGAATAAGCTTGAGGCGTCAATCGCAATATTTCCGATCAACCGTTTTCCCCCCGGATTTTCCGTAAACATATCCAAAATCCCGAGTTGTTGAAGTTTATTTCCGCCTGCGGTTTTGTAATATTGTCCTAAGTATTGGAATCCTCCGCAAATATATAGTCCGGGAATACCTTTTTCAATTAGTTCTGACAATATTTTTTTCTTTTTTATTAAGTCGCTGGAGACTACTTCCTGTTGTGTGTCTTGAGCTCCGCCCATCATCAACAGATCACAAGAAGCTAAATTTTCGTTAGTAGAGTTAGCGTCAATTACTTTAATCTCTGCTTTAATTTTTCGCCACTCGCAGCGTTTTTGCAATACGATTACATTTCCACGGTCTCCGTACGTACTCATCAACTGTGGATAGAGCCAACCGATTGTTAAAGAAAGATCACTTTTCATAGTATTTTTTTGCCGGTCAAGATTTTTCTGGTCTCCAACATGGCCGAATAATTCGGCAGTATAAACAATTTTTCATTTTCTTCCAAACTCACTAACGATAATTTAATTGCATTTTCAATATTTTCCGATATATGCACAAAGAACCCGGCATACTTTAATCTGACAGCCATATCGTAAGCTCTAAGTCCCGATACGATAATATTAATATCCTTGGTAAGTGTTTGCTCAAAATCGACATCCCAAATCCACGAAACATCCAATCCGTCGGGAATTTTATCATTTAGAATGAGTATTATTGTTTTAGCGCCTAATTCTTTCGCGGTGGACAATGACTCATTTAAGCTAATTGGATTCTTGGAGAGGAGCAGCTGAATCTTTTTTCCGTTATACTCTAATTCTTCTTGTCTGCCAAAGGCCGGTTTAAAAACTTGCAGTCCTCTTTCAATTTCAGTATTGTTAAGCCCTATTTTTTTTGCAGTTAAAACCGCCGCCAATATATCGTACCTGGCATAAGTACCTTTCAACGGATAATATGAAAAGGTTGAGAAAATATTTTTTTCTTTTTTAAATTTACAGTTTGGGCATTCCCAAATTCCCAGATGTGAAAAATAATAAGCTTTAAAAGTAAGCGCGTGCTCGCAGTTTGGACAAAGTATAGAATCGGAAGCATGTTGCATGACAGTTTTTTCCAGCGACTTATCATTTAATCCAAAATAAACAGTATTAAGTTTTGTATCTTTTCCTAAGTAGGCAATTTGTGGATCATCTGCGTTTAGAATTAGCTTAGATTTCTTTATTTTTTGTATTGAAGATTTCCAATGTTTGGCAATGGTATTAATTTCTCCGTATCTATCTAGTTGATCTCTAAATAAATTTAAAGCAACAATATAATTCGGTTCAATTTTTTCTAAGATTTGCGGGAAAGCATTTTCATCCAGCTCAAATATCGCAAAATCGGTGTTAAGTTTTCCACTAATCGATGAATTTAAAAGTAAAGATGAAGCAATTCCATTCAAAAGATTTGCTCCTGATGAATTTATGATGACTTTTTTACCATTGAATCTTAAAATGGTTTCTAAGAGCTTGGTGGTGGTTGTTTTTCCGTTTGTCCCAATAATAACGACTGTTTGAGTACGCGATTTATTTAATATTCCATTAATAATATTAGGATTTAATTTTAGAGCAATATGCCCCGGCCAAGTTGAACCATTGCCGAAATTAAAAAGTTGACTGAAAAATGAAAATATCTTGGCAAATAATGTTAACGCGATTGTCATAATTACATTGAACGCAGGATTTTAATTCGTTCTGCGATTGGAGGATGTGTGTCGAAGAGTGAAGAGAACATTTGCTTGGTATTTTTGCCTTTGAATGGATTAACGATGAATAGATGAGCAGTAGCGTTACTGGCGCTTTTTAGGCTGTGTGGGTCTTTGGAAAGCTTTTCCAAAGCGCTGGCTAAGGCTTCGGGATATCTAGTTAATAAAACCCCGGAAGCATCGGCTAAAAGCTCTCTTTTCCGTGAAACCGCCAATTGAATTAGGGTGGCAGCAATGGGAGATAGAATTGCCAAGAGGATACCAATCAGCAGAAATATTGCTTGTGCATTACCGCCTCGATCCTCTCGATCTCTACCAAATCCGCCCCACCAAAGTTGTCGAGTAAATAAATTAGCTAGGATTACGATAAAACCAACCAAAACAGCCACGATACCCATTAAACGGATGTCAAAATTTTTGACGTGTGAAAGTTCATGGGCAATTACTCCCTCAAGTTCACTCTTGTTTAAAAGCGGTAGGATGCCTGTGGTGACACAAACAATCGCATGTTGCGGATCTCTGCCTGTGGCAAAGGCATTTGGGGAAGGATCATTGATGATGTAAATTTTGGGCATTGGTAAACCATCGCCGATGCAAAGATTTTCAATAATCCGGAAAAGTTCCGGGTTGTCACTTTTCTGAATTGGTTTAGCTCCGGATGTTGCCAATACGATTTTATCTGAATAATAGTAGCTGCCAATGCTCATTGCGCCTGCCAGAATTAATGCGATGCCGACAAATCCTAATCCATAACCTAAAGCTTGGCAGAAAACATAAACAACAGTCGTTATTATTAGCACAAATAATAGCATTATCAGCCACGTTTTATGTTTATTTGCAGAAATTGCAGAATAAATGTTCATAGCTTAAAAACTAACTTTTACGGGTTTCTTTTCTTCTGCTGTTGCACCAAAAAAATCTGCCGGTTTAAAGTTTAAAACTTTTGCAAAAAGTACATTGGGAAACACTTGAAGCTTTGCGTTATAACTTAAAACAACACTATTATAGAATTGCCGGGCATAAGCGATTTTATTTTCCGTATCGGAAACCTCTTCCTGAAGTTCCATAAAATTCTGGCTGGCTTTTAAATCAGGGTAAGCTTCTGCGACAGCGAAAATGGATTTCAAAGTTTTGCTAAGCTCATTATTTGCTTGCGCTTTTTCCGACAATCCTTTAGCAGAGACAAGACTTGCGCGAGCTTCTGTTACTTTTTCAAACAGTTCTTTTTCGTGCTTTGCATATCCTTTAACAGTCTCCACTAAATTAGGAATTAAATCTGTCCTTCTTTTAAGTTGCACATCAATTTGTGAGAGAGCTTCGGAAACCCTCATCTTAGCAACAATGATGCTGTTATAAAGATACCATGCAAAAGCGACAATTATGAGGATGACAGCGACCAAAGTTAAAGTACTATTCATTTGTGACACCTCCTTTCTATTTTTGTAACCAATCTAGAAATTCATTATACGATAATGTGTTGAGGATGTCATTTTTTGTGGACCAACCTCGTCTAGCCATCGAAACTCCATATTTCATCATATCCATTTGCCAGGTAGCATGGCTGTCGGTATTAATAACCATTTTTACGTCGGCAGAAACAGCGAGTCTGATAATTGAATCAGATAAATCCAGACGATCAGGCCAACTGTTTATTTCTAACGCTTTATTATTTTTCTTGCAGAACTCAAACAGCTTTTCCCAATCAAGCTCATATCCCGGGCGTTGGTTTAAAAGTCGGCCAGTCGGATGGGCGAGAATTTTTGCTTTTCGGTGTGAGAGTCCGGCGATAACACGTTTGGTCATATCATTTTTATTCATATTAAAAACACTATGAATAGAAACAATCGTCGCATCCAAAATCTCAAGCGATTTATTGTCGATTGCTAAATTCCCGTTGGGTAAAATATCTGTTTCGAGTAATTTAAATATGCGAGTATTTTTTATCCTTGATTTAATTTGTTCAATCTTTTCACTGCGTTTTTGCAATATTTCGTATATTTTTTCTGGAGTATGCTTTGCTTGGCTCGGATTATGCTCAGAAAAACCAACATATTCGTATCCTAATTCCTGAGCTTTTGTAATTATTTCTTCAAAACTATTTTTCCCTAAATCATGACTTGGCTCAATTGGATAATCAGAATGCAAATGCAAATCGCCTTTAACATCCTGCAGCTCAACTAATTTCGGCAGAGTATTCTTTTCTGCGGCTTCAATTTCACCTTGATCTTCACGGATCTCCGGAGGAATCCAAGTCAAACCAATCGCTTGATAAAATTTCTCCTCATTGTCAAAGGCTGTTGTCAGTTGATTTTTTTCTTTTAGATATTTTATGCCGTACTCTGAAAGCGAAAGTCCTTTTCTCAACGCAACCTCTCTTAAATGGACGTTATGATTTTTGCTGCCGGTAAAGTGCTGCAGTAGCGAACCAAATCTTTCCGGAGGTTGGACCAAAAGATCAATTTGTTTTCCGCCGGAAGTTAATATTGAAGATGAGACATCACCTTTTTCGATTATTCTTTCCATGTATGGATACTTGGAAAAGTGTTCTAAAACAGTTTTTGGGTCATTTGATGAGGCTGCAAGATCGATATCTCCGATGGTTGATACCTGTCTTCGCAGGCTCCCTAAGGGTTCGATTTCAGTTACCGCCTTACAGGTTTTCATATATTCGACAATTTTATCGGCCACTTCCTGGGCGTAGGGCAAAGTCATGCGGGTGGTTTTGCCTGCTCCCAGTCTAAATTCGGCAATGGATTGTAAAATATCGGCTTGAGATTTTTCGCCAAAACCCTTTAAAGATGCAATCTTATTAGCTTTAGCAATTTTTTCAAGATCATTTAGAACAGTTTTTGGATTGCTTAGTTTAAACTCGGTAGTTAATTTATAGGCTTTTTTAGGACCAAAAGAGGGAACATCTAAAAGCGGAAAAACAGCTTCAGGAATATCTTTTAATGCCCATTCATATTGAGCTACCTTTCCGGTTCTAAAAAGTTCTTCCAAACGTGCTCTAAGAGTTACGCCTATCCCGGGAATTTCTTCAAGTTTACCTTCTTTATAGTAGTCGTTTACTTCCTTGGTTAACCCATTAATCATTTCCGCGGCATTTTCATAAGCGACGATTTGAAAATGAAATTTCCTCTCGTCTTTGATTGTGTAGGCCGCTGCCACGTTTCTTAATAGCTTGGCTAAATCTTGATTTGACATAACACGAAAAGCATAACACTTCATTGTGGCTAGTTCAAGCTTTTTATAGTAGTAATAACTTGTCCTGAGCTAAAGCGAAGGATTGACTAGATTTCAATAATTTGTTAGCATTGTAGGCGTTTGGGGTGGTAGCTCAGTTTGGTTAGAGCGCTTCCCTGTCACGGAAGAGGTCGCGGGTTCGAGTCCCGTTCACCCCGCCAGATACCATGCAGCATCTGGCTGCGCCAAACAAAATCTGTCTGACCGGATATCGAATGGTATCCGGCCCTCAAAGTCCTGCCTGGAAAGGAGTTATAAATGCCAAGAACAAAAAAAACAAAACAGGCTTCAGTCAAAAAGAAAGGATTTTTGTCACAAATTAAATGGGGTGAATCTTACACCAGTCTTTTCCTAGGTGCTGTTGTAGTAGTGGTCGCTTTGGTTTTAGCTTTTTCATTCATTAGGTCCAGAAACAATTCCAATCAAGGACAAACCCAATCGACTTCGACAGTGGCGAAAGAGCAATCAAAAGTAATGCCAAAAACATACACAGTTCAATCGGGAGATTATCTGTGGTCAATTGCCGAAAAGATTTACGGCTCCGGCTACAACTGGGTTGACTTATCAAGCGCTAATCATTTGGAAAATCCAGGAACTATCTACGCGGGAACAAAATTAGTCGTTCCTGATGTCGCGCCAAAAACTTTAACGGCCCAAGTTGAACCGGCGCAAGTGCAAAACCCGATTACCGGCAGTACTTATACCGTTGCAAAAGGTGATTTTCTTTGGGATATCGCGGTTAGAGCTTACGGAGACGGTTACAGATGGGTGGATATTGCCAATGCTAATAATTTAGCAGATCCAAACATAATCTTTTCCGGAAACGTTCTGCAACTGCCAAGATAAAAATAGTATTTAGTAGTAAGCATTAAGTATCTGTTGTATAATATTCCGTGAGTATCGCGGGATTAGTACAATGGTAGTATGCTACCTTCCCAAGGTGGAGACACGAGTTCGATTCTCGCATCCCGCTCAGAAGGTCTGTCACGTTTGACGCGATCTGCCGCTCAAAAGTAAGCATTGACGATTGGGGAATCGTTTGATAATATAAGTCGTGCCCGCAAGAAGTATTAAAAAACAGGCTACGAAATACATCTTTGTCTCCGGAGGAGTCATTTCAGGCATCGGTAAGGGTACCACTTCCGCTTCTATCGCTCTTTTATTAAAAGCTGCCGGTTATAAAGTTGCTCCGCTAAAATTTGAAAACTATTTAAATCTTGACGCCGGAACAATCAATCCAATTGAGCATGGCGATCCGTTTTTGTGCGACGACGGAACAGAGGCAGACATGGATATCGGCAGCTACGAAAAATTCTTAAACGAAGACATGGGCAAAGACAACTTTGTTACCATGGGCCAAATTTACAAAACAGTCATTGACCGCGAGAGACGCTTTGAGTATGACGGCGAAGATGTTGAAGCAATTCCTTACATTACCGATGAAATAATTTCCAGAGTGGAAAATTTAGGACGAAAAAAAGACGCTGATATCGTCATGATTGAGCTGGGCGGCACAGCGGGGGAATACCAAAACGTTTTTTACTACGAAGCCTCCCGCATGATGACCTTAAAAAAACCCAACGATGTTTTACATGTACACGTTTCTTATGTTCCAACGCCCGGTCATTTGGGTGAACCAAAAACCAAACCGGCTCAACTCTCGGTGCGGACTTTAAATTCAATGGGAATCCAGCCGGATTTTGTCATAACACGCGGCGAAAAATATCTTGACCAAAGACGCAAAGACCGTTTGGCGCTTTTCTGCAACATGCATAAAGACGACATTATTTCCAATCCCGATCTTCCCTCGGTTTACGAAATCCCGATGGTTTTACATCAGCAGGAATTAGAAACAAAAATCATGAAAAAGTTAGGCCTGCCGGTTAGAAAAGCCGACCTTAAACCTTGGCAGAAATTTGTCGATAGTACCAAAAATACCAAAGGTACGGTGGAAATTGCCATTGTGGGAAAATACTTTGGCACAGGCGAATATCAATTGCGTGATTCCTACGCGGCGCTTTTTGACGCCATCGATCACGCGGCGTGGGCAGACGGCGTTAATGTTAAAACAAAATGGGTAGATGCCGAAAAAGTCGAGAAAGAGGGCGCGGAGAAAATTATTGGCAAACCGGCAGGAATAATTGTGCCGATTGGTTGGGGCGAAAGAGGCGCGGAGGGGATGATTGCGGCCGCTTCTTATGCCAGAATCAACAAGATTCCATACTTGGGGCTTTGTTACGGTATGCAGTTGGCGGTAATTGCTTTTGCCAGAGATGTTTTAGGCTTTAAAGATGCCAATACTGAAGAAAACGACAAGAAAACTAAACATCCGGTAATCCATTTTATTCCCAAGCAGAAAGAGTTGGTTAAACATCGGGCTTATGGCGGTACAATGCGGCTGGGCGGTTGGGATGCCAAAGTAAAACAGGGAACAAGAGCGTTTGAAATCTACAAAAATTATCATGATTTTAAAAATGAAGAAAAAGGCATTACCAGCGAGAGGCACAGACACAGGTATGAATTTAATGATGATTTTGCCAAAGACTTTGAAAAAAACGGCATGGTAATTTCCGCCCGCTCTGTGATTGAAAACTTAGCCGAAATAGTTGAGCTACCACAAAAAACTCACCCGTTTTACATGGGAACGCAGGGGCATCCTGAGTATAAAAGTCGGCCGCTTAGACCACACCCAATTTTCTTGGACTTTATTAAAGCCTGCAAAAGTAATTCTTGAGTAATTCCAAAACTTAAGGTATAATAATTAGCTATGATTTCAACTATTGATTTTGTTCCGGGAGATGTCGTTAAGGTTTCTCAAAAAATTCAGGAAGGCGAAAAAACCAGAACGCAGATTTTTGAAGGCGTGGTGTTAGCTATTAAAGGCCGCGGCGAAAATAAAATGTTCACCGTTCGGAAGTTGGTTGGTGATATTGCGGTAGAGAGAATTTTTCCGATTGGCTCACCCAGTATCGAAAAAGTGACCGTTAAATCCCATTCAAAAAACACCGTCAGAAGAGCTAAACTTTATTACTTAAGGACAAATAAGAAATAATTTAAATGTTTATTCCCAACGCAATTGCCCGGCTTGGAGAAGATAAAGCCTGTAAATTCCTCGTAAGTAAAGGTTACAAAATCATCGATAGGAACTTCCGCAAAGGTTACGGAGAAATTGATATCATCGCAACTTTTCAAAATATTTTAGTCTTCATTGAAGTTAAAACCAGAACCACTGGACTTTATGGTGGTGCAATCGAAGCCATCAGTTACTCAAAATTACATAAATTGATAAGAACCTGCGAATATTACAAAATGCTCCA
>DATKGX010000019.1:0-3694 GCA_035510555.1 Patescibacteria group bacterium
TCGATTGGCTCGAATGATTTAACCATGCTGGTAATGGGAACAGACAGGGATAATTCCGAAGTTGCTAGTGAATTTAACGAAATGTATCCGGCTGCCCTGTGGGCCTTTGAACACGTGGTTAAGACGGCGCATAAATACGGAGTTACCGCTTCGATGTGCGGGCAAGCGGTTTCAAGCTATCCGGAACTTGTCAGAAAGCTTGTTTCGTGGGGAGTAACCAGCGTTTCGGTTTCGCCCGACGCAATCGATAATACCAGAAAACTTCTGGCCCAAAGCGAAAAAGAATTATTAAATAGGTAACCGCTATGGCAAAAATTAAACAAATATCCGCCCGGGAAATTTTAAATGCCAAAGGCAATCCGACGATTGAAACGACAGTGATTTTGTCCGACGGCGCAACCGGAACCGCTTCGTCTCCTACGGGTACTTCAGTTGGTAAATATGAAGCGGTTGATTTAAAGGATAATGATTCAGCTCGCTATCAAGGGTTGGGAGTTTTGAACGCGATTATGAATATTGAAAAATTAATCGCGCCCAACTTAATTGGCATGGATAGCGCAAGACAACAGGAAATTGACAAGAAAATGATCGATTTGGATGGCACACAGAATAAAGGCCGGCTTGGCGCTAACGCTACTCTTTCGGTTTCCATGGCAGTTGCTAAAGCTTCGGCCAGAAGTTCAGTGCTTCCCCTATTTTTATATTTAAGAGAATTTATAAAAAAAGAGAGTTTGCCGCTTAAAATTCCGACGCCTTTATTTAATTTAATAAACGGAGGAAAACACGCTCAAGACAATTTCGATTTTCAGGAGTTTTTAGTTATTCCGGCCACCTCAAAGCCCTATGAAGATGCATTAAAAATGGTAGGCGCCATCTATAATTCCCTCAGAAAAAATATTGAGACCAATAACCTGTCTACTTTAATTGGCGATGAGGGAGGGTTTTCCCCAAAACTAGCGACAAATCAGGATGCACTGTTACTTTTAAAACGTTCAGTCGAATCGGCTAATCTAAGACTTGGATTTGACGTTTTTTTTGGTCTGGATACAGCCTCTAATAATTTTTATTCTCAAAACGCATACCATCTTAAAGATAAAACCAGCTCCTTTTCGGCGAAAGACTTAATCGCTTTTTACAAAATGCTTAATGAGCAATATCATTTTCTTTACCTGGAAGATGGCCTTGCTGAAGATGATTGGGATAATTGGAGTGAACTTTGTAGGGAATTGTCCGGCCAAACACTAATCGTCGGCGACGACTTAACCGCGACTAATCCTTATCGATTACAGACCGCTTTAGGGAAAAAGGCAATCACGGGTATCATTATTAAGCCAAACCAGATCGGAACGGTTATAGAAGCTTTGGCGGTCGTGGAGATGGCACGGGAGGCGGGTCTTAAGATTACTGTTTCGCATCGCTCCGGCGAAACTAATGACGATTTTATTGCTGATTTTGCAGTAGCGGCGTCTGCTGATTATGTTAAATTTGGCGCTCCGGCAAGAGGAGAAAGAGTGGCTAAGTATAACCGGCTTTTACAAATTCAAACCCAGCTAAAAGCGCTTTAAAAAAGGATCACGATTTCTCCTTTGGGACTCGTTTTCTTAAAATGTATTTCCATTTCGGTGATTTTTCCCCGTTTGACTTCTTCGTGAATTTTAGTCAACTCCCTAACTACGACCACATCCCTATCGCCAAAAACCGTTTGTAACTCCCCCAACGTTTTTACTAAGCGAAAAGGAGATTCAAATAAAATAACCGTAGATTTTATTAATTCCAAAGATTGATGTAAATTTTTTAAAAGCGTAAGTCTGTGTCCTGGCTTTTTGGGCAAGAACCCAACAAAGGTAAATTTATCCGAAGGTAAACCGGAAACTACCAAAGCGGAAATTACAGAGGATGGTCCCGGAATTGATTCGACTCTAATACCTTGAATAATACATTTCCTAACTAATTTAAACCCGGGGTCGGAAATTAAGGGCGTTCCGGCATCGGAAACTAAAACCACATTTTTCCCGTTCTGCAAAACATTGAGAACCTCAGGGATTCTTTTTACTTCGTTTTCTTCATAAACCGAGAAAAGAAATTTTTCACCAAACGAACCGAATTTTTCCGACAAAGATTTTATCAGGAAACCGGTTTTTCGCGTATCCTCACAAGCAATATATTCAGTCTCCTTGATGATATCAATTACGCGTAAGGTAATGTCTTGTAAATTGCCGATTGGTGTTGATACAATATATAAAATTCCCATATATGCTAGAACAGTTATCAGGCATTATTATACACTTAATCCAATCCGCAGGCTACTTAGGCGTTTTTGGCTTAATGGTTTTAAACGCCACCGCGATTCCCATTCCCTCCGAAGTCACTCTCCCTTTTGCCGGATTTTTAGCCAATCAAGGCAGTTTGTCGTTAATATTTATTATCGCTGTCGGAGTTTTAGGTGACTTGGTCGGCTCAATCATCGGCTACACGATTGGTTTTTTTCTTGAAGAGAACTTGCTTTTACGGTTAATTAAAAAATTCGGCAAACTTGTTTTAGTAACCGAACATGACTACATTCTCGTAACGGGACTTATTAAAAGATTTGGCGTACCTTTTGTTTTCGTCGGGAAAATGCTTCCCGGATTTAAATCATTTGTGGCCATAGCCGCCGGAATTACCGAAGTTAAGTTTACGAAATTTATTATCAGCAATGTTTTAGCCGCATTAATCTATGTTTCGTTTGTTTCTTATGTTGGATTTTACTTGGGAAGCAAGTGGAATATCCTTGGCGGATACTTTCAAAAATTTGAACTGGTGATTGTGGTTTTGGTTATACTGGCTGGCTTATTCTACGTCAACTACAAATTGAAGATTGTTAAATTCAGGAAGTAAATTATTTACCACAATCTGTTATTCTTCGCATTGATCGTCTTCTTCTGACTTGTTCAATGCCACCATATCCGGGGATACTATTAGGCGGAGTGCCTCCCAATCTTTTTTCAACCTTATGATAAGCGCTTCTTAGCGCATGACCTGGTTGATCCGAATAATGATAATACTTTCCTTCTGGGCCATTCATAATCAATAAAATACCCCTTAGAATTTAAGGGGCAGATAATTTGAGACTCTTTTATAGGAACTTTCTGACTAAGCCGACTACTTTTCCTTGAATTGTTAGTGAGTTAGGGTAAATGGGTGACATTTCCGAATTAGCCGGCCTTAGCACTACCCGACCGTCTTCTTTAAAGAATTTTTTAAGTGTGGCTAAGTTATCATCAACTATTGCGACGACAATGTCTCCGTTAATTGCTTCATTAACTTTTTCTATCACTACATAGTCTCCGTCTAGAATGCCATCTTCAATCATTGAGCGGCCCTTAACTTGCAGCACGTAGGCGGTGCTTTTGCCCGACAAAAGCGATGCCGACACAAAAAAAGACGCGTTTGGATCTGTGTATGGTTCTAGGGGCTTACCGGCGGCAATAAATCCCAGCAATGGAAGCTCAATTGCCGGCTTACTGCCTGTTAATGACAATGTTACTTTTCCCTCAACTATTTTTAAAACCCGAGTGTTACCGTCAACTTTTTGCACGTAGCCCTTGTCAACTAAAGATTTAATTAAAGTATGAACGGTTGAATTGCTTTTGTGCCCGGTGCCTTGCGCAATTTCAGCTAAGGTTGGCGAATAGCCATACTGTCTTTGAAACTG
>DATKGX010000020.1:0-4948 GCA_035510555.1 Patescibacteria group bacterium
TCGGAATCCGGCAAATATTCAATAGCACCTTCTGCTTCCCCACCGACACCATCCAGCGCCATAATCGCTTCTTTATCGGTTTTTAAAACCACTTTTCCATTAGCTAAAGAGTCAACCGTACCATCAACCGGAGAATTAATGGTTTTAAGATCTTGCGCTCCCCCGCTGACTCGAATTACCACGTCGCCTGTTTCTTCATTGATTCTGACCACTGTCCCTGAAAATTCACTGATAACTTCATTGGTAGAAAGCAACGATTTTTTTGCCGCCAGAACCTCACCAACCGTTACGCTATCGCCCGGATTTTTCTTTAGGGATTTAATGGCTTTTTGCGGAACGAGTTTTAGCTGATGAGCCAGTGGAACAATTACTTCTTGGGCTTTTTCTTGCCCCTCGGCCAAAACCTGCCCTGCCGTAATATGATTACCGACAGAAACTTTTGCATTATAACCTTCTGGAAGAAGAACAGGCAGTAAAGTCATTTTCAAAATTATACTTTAACGACAAATGGCAGGAGCGCCAATTGCCTGGCTCTTTTAATCGCCAAGGTTACTCTTTTTTGGTGTTTCTGACAAAGTCCACTTCTTAGTCCGGAGATAATTTTTGCCCGGTCGGTAATAAATTTATTCAAAATTGCGGTTTCTTGAAATTGCGGTTCTTTTTTTTCGACGCAAAAATAACACTCTTTAGGAGTGTTTTTCGCAATTTTCTTTCTGATTATTTTTTTCTTCTTAGCCATTTTTAGAAAGGTATGTCATCCGGAGCAACTTCGTCTTCACTTGGTGTTTCTTGGGCCGGTTCTTCCTCTTTTGGTTTTTTTGCTTTTGTTGGTTTCTCTGATTCCTCTTTTGGAGACTCTTGAGTCTCGTCTTCCACCACGACTACTCCTTGCTCACCGCTTCTGCGGTTATCCAAAAGGATCATGTCGTTAATAATAATTTCTGTGGTTTGTTTTTGTGTTCCGTCCTGCGCCGTCCAACTTCGGGTAGTTATTCTTCCTTCAACAAATACTTTTCTTCCCTTGGTTAAAAACTGCGAGCATAATTCCGCCAATTTATTCCAAGCCACGATGCGGTGAAATTCGACTTCTTCCTTTTTTTCGCCAGTATCGGTGGTCCAATTACGGTTGGTCGCGATTGAGAATGAACAAACGGCAGTACCGCTTGGCGTGTATCGCAATTCCGGATCCCTCGTTAAGTTTCCGATTAGCTGAGCTCTGTTTAAACTTCTGGCCATATTAAACTTTTATTACTAAATGTCTTAAGACGTTTTCACTGGCAAATAATTTCTTTTCTAAGTCTGCCGGTATCTTAACTGATTCTAGCAAAAAATTCAAATAAAAGCCCGTCTTTTCATGTTTAATTTCGTAGGCTAAGGTTTTTTCTCCCCACTCTTCTTCTTTGGTAACTTTGGCATCGCCAAACCAACCCTTAATGGTTTCGATGAATTTTTTTCTGTTTGCCTCCGTAACGGATGTTTTTAAAACCAAAACTAATTGATATGTTTTCATGTGCTTCCAATCTTACCAAAGTTGAGGCGGTAAATCAATAAGAAAAGCGCCAATTGACAAGTTAGACAACCAGAGTATCCTTAGGTTATATGTCAAAAGAACGCTTACTTTCTCCACGTCGAGTTGGAGCACTAGGTACTTTAGCTTTAGCCGTCGCATTAGGTGGTTGTAGTGGAAACGCTACTCCCGACGGAGCATATCCGACCGGAACACGACTTCCGACTGCTTCACCGACCGAAACTTTTACACCAACACCGACTCCAACCTTGGAACCAACCCCGACGTCAACTCCGGAACCAACCGCTACTCCGGTTTTGCCGCTTAATCTCATACCGCCTATTCCTACTGCGGAAAGACAATCTCTTGTCTGGAAAGCAGGAGATGTTATCACAATTGGTCCTTCGGACGGAACAATTTATTTATCTTTTGACGACTGCTATGGCGACCCCTTGGTCATGAAGACAGTCATTGAAACAGCTCATAATTTAGGCGCAAGAATTACGTTTTTTTGCATCGGCACAGCTATTAATAACCCTCAACAGGCAGAAAATATGAAATTGGCCATATCTTATGGCGATGAAATAGAAAATCACACTTTCGATCACGCGGAAATGACAACAACCGACGTTAAATTTATGGAAAATGAGATAATAGCCCAATTGGCAATTGTTCGAAACGATCTGGGGGATCCAAATTACAAAGAATACCTAATCAGGCCACCGTTCGGGCGTGGAGCATACAATCCCTATTTTCAACAAGCTGCAGCGGCGGAAGGCTTAAGGATTGTGACGTGGACTGTCAGCTCAGGAGGTACGGATGACGCCTACACTACTACTCCGGCGAGAATTCAAAGAATCATGGATTCTGTTAACAGTAGTTTATTAGATAAATATGGCCATCTGGCCGGCGGAACAATTATTTTGCAGCATGTTAGACCGGCTGACGAAGCTGCTCTGGCGACATTAATTAAAGAAATTCAAGACAAAGGTGGAACGTTTGGCTTGCTCGGTGAGTTGGTCGGACGCCCCAACGGCACAGCTGTTAGAATTAACGTAATGCCTCAATTAGTAGCTTATTATCCGGAAATTCCTGCAAGAAAAGAAAATACCGATTGACAAGGCCTGTAGTTAGAGTATAATGCCTAAGTTATGTTAAGAGAACGCTTATTCTCTCCACGTAGGGTTGGGACACTAGGAACTTTGGCTCTTGGTGCAGCTGTGGCCTTTAGTGGCTGTGGTGGAAACGCTAATCCTGACGGAGTCTATCCGACCGGAACACGACTTCCGACTGCTTCACCGACCGAAACCTTTACGCCAACACCAAGACCAACTATCGAAATAATACCAACACCAAGTCCCACAGAAGCCCCAACGCCGACTCCAAGACCAACTGCCGACCCCAATAATAAATGCGACCCACGGCTTGTCCCTGACGCAAGGGTAAATGTTGAACCTACTCAAGAGCTTCCAAAAGACTTTGTTTTACACGTTCCAATTTTGGAATATCACTTAGTTGATCATCTTTCAGGAGGCATTGCCCAAATAAGCCTCGCGCCGGCAATGTCTTCCTTAGTGGTCACACCCGAAAATTTCCGAGCCCAAATGCAACTACTGCATGACAATGGCTGGACGACCATTACTATGGCGCAGTTAGCAAAAGATTGGGTAAACCGCATTACTCCCCCTGACAAAACGTTTGTCCCCACTTTCGACGACGGCTATGAAGACGGTTGGCTTGTAGCGCAAATTCTTAAAGAGATTGATCCTGAATACGTCGGCACTTTCTATCCCATCAGTGCGTATACCGACAGCTCGACCCATCTTAGCTCTTGGCAAATTTTTGTAATGACTGAGATGGGAATGGATTTCGGCAATCATAGTCTTAACCATTCTGAAAACACCAACCGCCAAACAGCCGGCAATGAAGTCTTCCAGGCAGAAGCACAGCTGGCAAATTGGTCCGGCGTATGGCCCTCGACTATTGCTTATCCTTTCGGCAGTGAGGGTACATATGAGAATGCCGTTACACAATGTCCATTATTGATTTTTGCTGCTATCCAGCAACCGCACGACAAAACAAATGACAGAATCCCACAGGCAATTGAAGATAATAGCCATCGCTTGGCGGAGCCACGTGTCAAAGTTTGGTCTTGGATACCACCTGGATATCTTTTATGTGAGCTTAATCATCTTAATCAGGAGATAACCAACAAATGCTAATGAATTTGGAAGCTTAGGCCCCTATTTTAAATTCTACTACATCGCCGTCTTGCACAATATAATCTTTGCCTTCCAAAAGCGCTTTACCATGTTCCCTGCTCCCCTTCCATCCGTTGTTTTCGATAAAATCCTGATAATGCACGACTTCGGCTTTAATAAATTTCTGCATGAAGTCAGTATGTATTGCTCCGCTTGCAATGAGCGCTATAGAACCAGCGCGAATTGTCCACGCCCTAACTTCTTTTTCTCCGCAAGTAAGATAAGAAATTAAATTCAAAATTTTATAACCTTCTTTAATTACTTTTTCCAAGCCCGATTCGCTTACTCCCAATTCCTTGAGATAATCTTTTTGTTCTTCTGCTGATAATTCAGATAGTTCACTTTCTGTTTTGGCGCAAACCGCAATCGTGTCCGGTCCGAAATCTTTTCCTAGTTCGTCTTCGTCAACGTTAGCAATCGTGAACATCGGCTTCATGGTCAAAAGTTGTAAGCTTTTTACTTCTTTGGCTTCTTCTTCAGTTAATTGAACGGAACTCGCCAGTTTTCCGGCGTTTAGAGCAGTAATGAACTTTTGGATTGCCGACCAGCGGTAACCCTCTTCTTTGCTCGCGTTGCGCTTGGGCTCTTGTTGTTTTTCTAGAGTTTGCAAGTCAGCTAAGATTAACTCGGTGTTGACCACTTCAAAATCGGCTTTTGCATCGGTGGAACTTTTCTCTCTAATGACATTTGTATCTTTAAAATAGCGGACGACTTGAGCGATGGCATCGCATTCGCGGATATGCGACAGGAATTTATTGCCCAAACCCTCCCCTGTTGCCGCGCCTTTGACCAAACCTGCAATATCCACAAACGAAACAGTGGCGGGAATTATTGGAGGAGGATTGACCATTTTATGTTCGGCTTGAGTAATTTCCGCAAGCCTTGTAAGTCTTTCATCAGGAACAGGAACAACACCGATGTTTGGCTCAATGGTAGCAAAAGGATAATTAGCGACAAACGCCGTCTGCTTTTTAAGTAGCGCATTAAACAACGTGGACTTCCCCACATTCGCCAGCCCAACAATCCCAATACTCAAACTCATGAAGCAATTATATCAGACTGCCTGAAAACTTTGTGGACCACAACGCATTTGTGGAGCGATTTTTATTATACACAAGTTCCACAACTTAGCCTCAAGCCACCACGAGAATGTGGACACCACAAATTTGTGGCTTTTGAA
>DATKGX010000021.1:0-8121 GCA_035510555.1 Patescibacteria group bacterium
ATGATGTTCTCTATACACTTTTTTCGCAAAGTGTGTATAATCTTAAGGAAGGGAAGGACTCTTTGGTAAACTTCCCTATTGTTAGATACGCATGAAGAGGTTAATCACAGTCATTGTACTTTTAATAATTCTGGTAGCTGGGCTTTTCCTCTGGTGGCAAAACGGACTCCTTGCCGCAAATACCAACGATAAAGCTGCACAGATTTTTGTGATAAATAAAGGCGAGGGCGTCCGCGAGGTAGCCAATAATTTAAAAGCAGCTGGGCTAATCCGCGACCCCATTGTTTTCTTTCTCTACACCAGAATTAACAACTTAGATAAACAAATTCAGGCCGGAGATTTTCGCATAAATCCTTCCATGAGTATGACCGATGTCGCCAGTAATTTAACTCACGGTACTTTGGATATTTGGACTACTATTCCCGAGGGCTTGCGGGCGGACGAAATTGCGGATTTATTAAAAGCCAAAATCCCTAGCTACAATGAGTCTTGGCGCTCTGTTTTAGAAGCCAACGAAGGCTATTTATTTCCCGATACATATTTAATTCCCAGAGACGCGGATGTTAATATGATTGTAGCGATGATGAAGAATAACTTTAATGCAAAATACACTAGCGTCAAGAATACCAAAACGACTGATTTGACTGATGCTCAAACCATTGTTATTGCTTCGATTATCGAACGGGAAGCAATCTTTGCCGCAGACAGACCATTGGTTGCATCGGTATTTATAAATAGGCTAAATCTTGGAATGGCTTTAGGGTCCGACCCTACTGTTCAATATGCACTAGGCTACCAAGTTGATACGAAGAGCTGGTGGAAAAAAGATTTAACCGCTACTGATCTTCTCATAAATTCACCTTATAATACGCGTAAAAACGCGGGGCTTCCACCAACGCCGATTAGTAATCCCGGACTTTCATCCATCCAAGCAGCGCTTGCTCCCGCGAAAACGAACTATCTATACTTCTTCTCCGACAAGCAGGGGCATTTACATTTTGCATCAACGATTGAGGGCCACAACGCCAACATCCAAAAATACGGAGTAAACTAAACTGTCACACTGCTGCCCAAAGCGAGGTGATTATTAAATGAATGAAAGAGAAGAATTAGGCAAACGGGAAGCGGCTAGAAAACAACAGGCAATTAAAAGATACGGAGAAACAATTGGCTCAATCCGTTTTGCAATAGAAGGCACAGAATTAGAAAATCAAGATAGTGAAACGTATCGTGAATTACAAGACCGATATGAAGAGGAAGTTACGCAAGCTCTTGGCAGCTTTGTCCACGAAGATAGATTGCATGCAGTAAGAGCACTTAGCGATGGAAAACCAAGCGGCGAAAGACGACCTATACATAGACCGGGATTAATGGCATAAAACTTATTAGAAGAATTGTTTATTTTCTAATTCGTTTGAAGAAGTGTTTTTTGGGAGCTGATTCTTTCTTTCCTTGCCCTTCCGAAGCTTCAGCGGAGGAGGGTTTTTCGTTTTGAGATTCTTGAGACTGAACTTCGTCTGCGGGAATTTCTCCCTCATCCTCTGATTCCTCCAAATCGTTCAGATTATACTCTTCCAAAAGCTCTACTAATCCGTCCATTCCCCGCTCCGAAACAATCTTGACTAAATTGCGCCCGGTTTTGGTTCCCAACAGAAACACGGCTCCACCGCCAATTAGGAGTCCCAATAAAAATCCGCTATGAAATTTACCCTCATTCATCTTTTTTGTGCTTTTTGTCGCCTTGGAAGATT
Source organism: Patescibacteria group bacterium (assembly GCA_035510555.1). Lineage (GTDB taxonomy): Bacteria > Patescibacteriota > Microgenomatia > Levybacterales > UBA12049 > DATKGX01. The sequence continues at coordinate 1,752 of DATKGX010000021.1, forward strand.
TTGGCAATCGTGGCGCCGGTTTTTAACCCCATCGCCAAAGTTGACAAGGAGGCAATCGGTTTGGAAACGCTTTCGGTAATACTTTCCGTATAATCTAAAACTTTATTTACTTTACTGATGGTTTTACGCAGTTCTCGCAAAATAAAGAAGACCTGAATTCCTAATACAACTAGAAGAACCGTGAGGACGATTACTACTATAAATAAGGCTGTTTGGGCAGGATCTATCATGTCTATAAAACTAGCTTAATTGGAATCTAATGTCAAGTACCAGCTTTAACATTTACTTGCACTGCCTGCTGGGTAACTTTGCCAAATTTATTAACGGCTTTAACTGTAATCGTCGTCTTGCCCGGAAAAACATTAATTACTTTTTGGAAACTCCCGTCTTGATCCACCGTTACCGCATTTTGGTCTACGTACACTGTCGCGTTGGAATCGGTTTTGCCGGTAATTTTTACTTGTGACGATGAGGTGTTACCGTTTTGCGGCGAAGTTATCTCAAGCGGCGGATTTAAAAAAGCTTCACGGTATTGCCAGAGAAGATAGCCGATAAGAACAACAATTATGAGAACCGATAAAAGAACTGCTTGCCTAATTTTGAATTTGAACAGCGGAAATTCCTGTTTTTCCCCAAAACCCTTCGGTAAAACTTTGTAGACTTTGTCTTCGTCAAATTCTCGGCGAAAAAGCGCTAAGATTTCCTCGTCGGGCAGTCCTAAAAACCGGGCGTAATTGCGGACAAATCCATGTGCGTAAGAAGGCGAAGGCAGTTTTTGATACTCACCGTCTTCAATGTAAGATAGAAACTGCGTCTTTATTTTTGTCGCGCGAGCCACATCTTCCAAACTGAAACCCTTTTCAATCCGTGCTTGCTGTAATTTTTCTCCGGATTTTATCATAAAATTAGAGGTTATCCGAGTGTTGCAATAAATTCTTCAGCGTCTCTAATTAAAACGTCTCTGGGTTTGCTGCCTTCGGCCCTTCCCACGACACCAACCTCCTCAAGTTGGTCTAAAATTCTGGCCGCCCTTGAATAGCCGATGGAAAGTCTTCTTTGCAAAAGCGAAGCAGAGGCTTTATCATGCTGACAAATAACTCTGATTGATTCGGCAAATAAAGCATCGTGTCCGCCTTCACCCGTTGATGCCATGCCTCTTTTAACCACTAATGGCTCTGCTAACACCTCTTCCGTGTATTCAACCGGCGGGTTTTCGTTTTTGAGGAAATTAACCAAGCCCCGAACTTCTTTTTCCGAAACAAACGCACCCTGAATACGCGTTGGTTTAGCTTGCTCCGGCGGGATATACAGCATATCTCCCCGGCCTAATAATTTTTCCGCGCCCGGCATATCAATAATAACGCGGGAGTCAATCATGGATGAAACATTAAAAGCGATACGACACGGAATGTTAGCTTTAATTAGTCCGGTAATGACATCCACCGAGGGCCTCTGGGTAGAAACCACTAAGTGGATTCCGGTGGCTCTGGCCATTTGGGCCAAGCGGGCGATGGCATCCTCAACTTCAACCGGAGCATAAGCCATTAAATCCGCCAACTCATCAATAATAATTACAATGTACGGAAGCGTTTGGAAACCGGCCAATTCATTGTATCCGTCGATATTTCTTACTCCGTGCTCGGCAAAAGTTTTATATCTTCTATCCATTTCTCCCATTGCCCATTTTAGCGACGCCAAAATCTGGTCTACTTCCACAATGACCGGTGTCATTAAATGTGGAATGCCGTTATAACCGGTTAATTCAACCCGCTTCGGATCAACTAAAATGAGTTTTAATTCGTCGGGAGTAGCTCTAAATAAAAGCGAGGCAATAAAAGAGTTAATCAATACTGATTTTCCCGAGCCGGTGGTTCCGGCAACGAGTACATGTGGCATTTTGCCGATATCGGCGATTAAAGGATTACCGGAAACGTCTAAGCCCAAAGAGACCGCCAACTTTGATTTGCTCTTGCGCATTAAATCTGAAGAAAGCATGGTCCTAAGCGTTACAACTTCCAGAGAGCGGTTTGGAATTTCGATGCCGACTAGATTCCGGCCCGGAATCGGCGCTTCAATTCGGATTTGTCCGGTCGGCGCCTCGGTGCTTAAAGCCAAATCATTCGATAAATTGGTAATTTTAGACACCTTTATCCCCAGCGGAATCTGCAGGGCATATTGGGTAACTGCCGGACCAAGATTAACTTCAACCACTTTTGCCCCGATGCCGAAACTTTTGAGTGTTTCCTCAATTTTTCCGGCCACTTTTTTAACGTCTCCACGGTCGGCTTTTTGCGTCGATTCGTTGGAGAGTAAATCTAAAGGCGGCAAATGCCAAATTCCGGTTCGCCCCGGAGCATTCATCACCAGTTTGTCCGAGATTAAAGGCAACTCCTCTTTTTTATTGGCTGATCCGCCCGCATTTATTCTTACCTCTTTGGGCGTTGGCACATCCTTATTCATGCCCTTAATCACCATTTGTTTTTCCAAACCGGAGGGTTTTTTCTTAAAGAAGGAGAGGATTTTACCCGGCATAAGTTTTTGCACAATTGCTAGAATTGAACCGACAATCGCCATTAATTCGTCCGCTGACGTATCAAAAAAGACTACTAATCCGACGAAAACTCCCGCTAGATAAACCAAAAATGCGCCCGTATCGGTAATTATTTCCGACAAAAGCTGGTTTAAATAAAGACCAAATGATCCGGCTTTGGCAAGACCTAAGAGTGAAACAAAGAAAATTAAAAATCCGACGGCAATATTGGGCTTGGAAAGAAAAAACCGCAGTTTTAAAAAGAAAAATCCGAAAAACACCAACAGTAAAGGCAATAAAAGGCCTACCATTCCAAAATAATTGACTACGGAATCGTTTAACGAGGTAAAAGAGGAGCCGTTGCGGGTATAAGAAAGGCCCAATAAAAGGCCGCCTAAAATAACCAAAAAAGCCACGATTGAATAAACGGTGTTTTTTTTGAGTTTGACTTTGAATTTATGCTTCTGATAATGCCTTCTGGCCATATAAGACATTATAGATATTTTGAGGAAGGACTACAAGTTTAGGATTTAATCCAACACGCCCAGTTTTCTTAAAGCTTTAACGCTTACAACTTCAATATGAAGTGTCGGAACAACCGATAATTGCGCACTTTGATTGGGATTTCTGTGCCTAGCAGCCGCATCATCAAGCTTTAATACACATAGTCTTTTATTTTCTCTTTCGAGGACTAAGCAAAACCGCACATAGCTTGTACGCGTAGCTTCTAAAATCTCAAAAGAGGTTAAACCTGACGCGTCGTTGCTTAGTAAATTTGAATGCACAAAACTGCCGACGCTGCAGGCTTCTGCAGTGGCAATTTCGACAGCACCAAGCCGATCGGTCGAAACGGTCCAATTAACCATGCCTAAAAATTTTGATTTTTCTTTCATATTGTTTAGCAACCCGATTTAACTTAAGTAGATAAATGCGGACCAATTTATTGATTCTGTCCTATATTATAACAGAAATTAAGTCAAAATAAAAGCGCTTCAAGTTGCCCCTCGAAGCGCTCACTAAAATATTATGTCAGTTTCCTGAGAAATAGCTTAAACCTCTATAATTACCGGTAGCACTAATGGTCGTTTGCGCAGTTTTCTAAAGATGAATTTTTCCGCAATTTCGCTGATCGCTTTGCGCATTAAAAATCTATCCCTTGTACCAGCTCTTTGCGTTAGTTTTTCTTTAATTTCTTTGGCCAAACTTACTTGAATATCGGTTGTTTCCTGTTGAGAAAGCCCTTTAACAATAATGTCTAAATTATCAATCTGCCCACTTGTTGCAAATTCCGAAAGCACCACGACTACCCCATCCGTAGCCAACCTTTGCCTATCGCGGAGCACAAAACTTTCCACTTCTTCGCCGGAAATTTGGTCAACGTAAACATTTTCCAAGTTTAATTTTTTGCCAAGTCTGGCGCCGTTTTGATTAAATAGCACTTCTTGTCCGTCTTCCAAAAGCAGAATGTTTTTAGGTTCAAAACCCTGTTTCTCCGCCAATCCCCGGTACGCAACCATCTGCCTAAACGTTCCGCCAATTGGCAGCACAATTTTGGGGCTGACTAAATTCATCATCAACGTTAAGTCGTCGCTGGATGCGTGTCCGGAAACATGAAACTCGTCCGAAAGCTCAGAGTAAATTACTCTGGCGCCAATCCTGGCAATATCATCGACCAAGGCATAAACCGAAACTTCGTTGCCGGGAATCGGATCAGCCGAAAAAATTACCACATCACTAGAAGTTAAATGAATCTCTTTGAATTCTCCCGAAACAATCCGGGAAAGCGCCGAATTTCCCTGACCTTGGCTACCCGCGACTAAAAGAACGACATCCGAATCTTTGTAATTTTTTAACTGCGCCGTGGCAATTTCCATTCCTCTTGGCATGCGGATGTAACCCAAGTTTTGCGCGATTTCTTTGGCTTTAATTACCGACCGGCCGACAAAACAAACTTTTCTGCCAAACTTTTCCGCCACTTTTAAAACCTGATTTACTCTGGAAATGTTGGATGAGTAAGTTGTGACAATAAACTTGCCTTTGCAATTCTCCAATTCTTCCTCAAAAGCCGCCGTCAATTTGAATTCCGATGGCGTGTGGCCTTTGCGTTCCGCTCCCAAACAATCCGACAGCATACACAAAACGCCTTCTTTGGAAACCTGGGCAATTTTTTTAAAGTCGGTTTTCTTGCCGTCAAAAGGCGTTAAGTCAATTTTGTAGTCGCTGCCATGATAGAAATTTCCGGCCGGCGTTTTAATGAAAATATTTGAGCTATCTAAGACTGAGTGAGTAACTCTGATAAAATTGAGAGTGAAGGGGCCGATTTTAATTTCTCCACCGTCAAAATTCACTTTTTGCACCCTGGGTTGTAATCCATAGTCCTTCAGCTTGGCATTGGCCAACTCCGCTGTTAATGGCGTCCCGTAAATCGGGAATTGTCCGGGAAGATCCGGCAAAACATAAGGAAGTCCCCCGATATGGTCCTCGTGTCCGTGGGTTAAAGCCATTCCGACAATTTTTTTACCCTGCAGATTCTTAAGATAGGTAACGTCGGGGATCAAAAGGTCAACTCCGAGCATTGTTTCATCGGCAAAACCCAAACCGCAATCCACAATTAAGATTTCGTTTTTGTACTCATAGAGGTACATGTTTTTGGTAACGTCACCGACGCCGCCAATGGGGATTAAGGATAAATTATTTTCCATACTTTAATAATAACAGAAACTAGTGATTAATGATTAAGGATTAAGGATTAAAATTTATTTTGAAGCACTGGGAGCAACGGCTTTCGCAGCTTTTTCTTTACTTTCACTTTCAGTTCTAAGCGTATCTAATATTGCGCTATCTTGACGGCCCAATCTATCTATCTCAACCTTATATTCTCTTAAAAGACTTATTGCTATCGCTTCTCCAGCAAGCGCAACTGCATCAACAATTCCTATCTGAGGCAACGCAGCGTTGAGATCACCTTTTGGAGCTTCCACAGCCATGACAGTTGGAGCGCCAATAGCAACAATACAAGCACCAGTAGCTAAAAATCCAACAATATTCCTTCTAATCTTTTTACTACCTATCCTAGCGTGAACTGCTGTCTCCAAATCTGTTAAGTCCCGCGCAATTTCGGTACGCTCAACTTTATCAACTGTGGTCATTAAAACGCTTCCATCTTTTACAGTTACTGTAACTTCTGGTGGCAACACTCTTATTCTTTCGTTCATAATGAAAGCGATAATATCATCTTGCTCAATCTTTGTCAAGCTATAGGATACTCTCTTAGGACTTGGTTAGAAATTAGGAATTAAAATTAGAAATTTCGTAGTCTAATATCGTGGTTTGCGGTCGCGGCTAAAACCCGGTCGAGCAGGTCGGGAACTTGCACCTCTGCTTCTCCAATCACTTGACCCACCGGATGTCCTGCCTCTTTCTCTCCTAAATTGCATTGCCAGTGGATGTTCACTTGGCGTTCGAGGTTGATAAGTACCTCCGGCAACCGGCACTGCTCCCATTGGCCTTGGTGTTTTTGGCTTATCGGCATCTTCTCCGAATAACATGGAAAGATTGACTCTCCCCTGGTCATCGATTTCGGCCACTCTAATCTTGACTTTTTGTCCGATTTTTACAATATCATTTGGGTCATTCACAAATTCCGTTGACATTTTGGAGACATGCACCATACCTTCTTTACCCGGTAAAAATTCGACGAATGCTCCGAAAGGCAAAATTCTCTTTACTTCGCCTTCAAAAACCTCACCCGGCTGGACTTCGCGGACTAATCCTTTAACCCACTCAACTGCTTTCTTCACTGCTTCATCGTCAGTTCCCGAAATCGCGACTGTGCCGTCG
>DATKGX010000022.1:0-23116 GCA_035510555.1 Patescibacteria group bacterium
TAAATCCAAACCCTCTATCTGTTTTTGTTTTAATTGTTCCGTTCATAGTGTTTTATAGACTTATTGATTAAATCTACTTATACCTCCTTTCCTTATTAATATTATACTATTTTATTTAGGTGGTGGTATCACTGTAAACCACAATGGACTACTGTCTTTTGAATTCCCATAATTATAGTCAACGGTTATCTCCGTATCTTTCTTAATATCGTTTAAGGCAATAAATTCAATTACTCTTTCTGCATGCTTTATCTTATACATTGCGTTTGGTTCATATGCATGGTTATAGATTGATCCAAAGCCCAACGCGACTAATAGTCGTTCTTTATTTTTGCCAAAGTAGAAAAAATAAGTAACAAGAATGCTTTCTTTTAAATTAGACATGTCGTGTTTTGGAACCTCAATAATAGGACATCTCTCAATGATTTCGTCTTTTTTAATATCACGCCCGGCATAAACTCCGCGTCCCGCATTATGAATTTTTGATTGATTAATGTATATTTTTCCTGAGGTAAAAAGCTTTTTCATTATGTGATTATAGCAGAAGTATATTTGAGGTTACTCAGCTCCGAGGATTAGCCTCGAACCTTTTGACGTAAACCAAATCTTGTGCGACACGAGGCGCGAATTTTTTGACTTCAATCTAAAATAAGAGTATAAAAAAGTTAGAGTATTTATCTAAATATGAATATAAATATCAAATGGCTTTGCCTAGCGTCTGGTATTTTATTGCTGTTAGGGATTCCAACCGGTTGGCCATATAGCTATTACATTCTTCTTCGTTGGATAATCTCGATAGTTTCAATTTATATTGCTTATGACTTTTATAATTCTAAACTTCAAGCTTGGGTATTAATTTTTGGGGCCTTAGCGATTTTGTTTAATCCACTTGCCCCTATTTACCTGTCTAAACAAACTTGGATTGTTTTTGATTTTATCGGAGCCTGCATATTTTTCGTAGCAGGATATTCAGTAAAGAAAAACAAGCAATGAAAGCAATAAAAGATTTGTTTACGGGAGCCCTTGGTATAGGATTATTTTTGGCGATCATTATAATATCTGCAATTTTCCTTATCTTTGGTCTTAGGATTGCCTCTGCAGTCTATCCCATATTAGAAACCATAGCAGCTATATTTATTATTATCTCCCTTTTTATATTCCTCCCGTTAGCTCTTTTTAAGAAAACTAGAATGATTTCAATATATGGATTTTCTATATCGGCATTTATTTTTGCAATTAATGTATGGATATTCTCTCTTCTCACAACTTATTTTTATTGGGGAATATTTGGGGTAGTTGTTGGGATCATGCTGGGAGGCATAGGGGAAATTCCAATTGCTGCAATTGCTTCCTTATTGCATGGAGATTGGACAAGTATTTTTAACATAATTTCTACCGTCGTTCTTTTTCTAATAGCACAGGGTTTAGCTGCATATTTAGGAAGCAAAGTGGAAAAAGAGGCAAACTTGAAAGAAAACTCGGAATATATTCAAACAGAAAATATTATTGAAGCAACCGGAGTAAATCAGCTAATACCATCTATATACGCCACTCCAACTTATCTTGCTGACAAGAGAGATGAAATATACCCAGAAGTGAAAGAATTTATTACGGTTAAAAAGGAAATTACTGTTTCTGACCTACAGAAAAAATTTGCAATTGGATATTCAAGGGGAGCAAGAATAATGGATCATTTAGAAGAAGATAGTTTAGTTAGTGGTGCAGAAGGAGGCGGAAAATCACGAAAAGTTCTAAATAATGATTTACAAGGAAAGAAAATTGTTGAATGTCTAGAGGCATTTGGAATACAAGCAGGAATTGATGAAATAAATCATAAAAAGAACGGAATAGAATATTGTCTTAATGTAGCTCTTGGCTCTCCAATGGAAGAAATAGTTATAAGAGGAAGAGACATTGCCGCAATCGTAGAGTCTCCCACTGGAAAAGTTAAAATTCAGGCTCCAATTCCTGGAAGATCTCAAGTGGGAATATTGGTTCCGACTAAAAATTAAAACAAACATGAATAAAATAATTAGATTATTAATCTTTTCTCTATTTTCCTTTTTATTCTTTTTGGGAGCAAGTAAATCATTGGCAACTAGTGGTTGTTGCTCATGGCATGGAGGAGAATCTTATTGTGATTATTCAACAAATCGTTGGGTTTGTGGAGATGGCACTTATAGTCCTTCTTGCACGTGTGGTGGGGGATATTATGCCGCTCCTGTAATTCCAACCATTCCAACCTGCCCATTTATGTCTTACTACGATTCCCTTTCCTCTTCTTGCAAATGCATGTCTGGTTATATAGCTTCAGGAAATTCTTGTATTTCTCAACAACAATATTGTTGGAATACGCTCGGATACAGTTCAACCTACAATTACGGAACCGGTCGGTGTGAATGCTCTTCTGGTTATGTATATAACAACGGTGCTTGTCAAAGCGGACTTACATACTGCATGAATAATTACGGTAGTTTTTCTCAATATGATTATTTATCTAAAAACTGTAAGTGCATGTCGGGTTATCAATTTAATTCCTCTGGAACAAGATGTATTTCGAAAGACGAAGCATGCCAGAACCAATTAGGAATTATGAGTAAATACGACTCTCTGTATGACACTTGTGATTGTTTGTCTGGGTACGAAATAGTTAGCGGTATGTGTGTTTCAAAACCAATTCCAGTAAGAAATATTATAATCCCGCGTATTCCAACGAGCACTCCAACGCCATCCTACAAAAATACACCTACTCCAGAGCTACACACTAAAATATTATTAGCACCAACAATAAATATAAAATCATCTAACTCAGGTGGAATTGCATCTCCTGCATCAGCAACTTATAAGAGCTTTAACGAAACGCAAAGTGTGTTAAGTAAAATTATTTCTTTTATAACACACTTATTTAAGAGATAAAAAATAGTAATCAATAAATTAAAAAATATGGAAGAAGATAATACAAATAATAATGGGCTAGGTTTAATTGGAATATTGCTCATAATTGGGGTTATTTACTTTTGGAATCAAAATAGTGACCTCAAAAAGCAAGCTGTTGCATATCAATCTTGTATATCGTCTTACCAAGAGCAGGAACAAAACTTCAAGACAGCGATAGACGATGCAACTAGCTATCTAGAGCAGGGTGGAACAGATAACTACACCAGTGCTCAGGATTCATTAAATATTGATACTACTCTAGTTGATTGTAGTTCTATACAGGACTATCCAACTCCTGCTCCTTAGCAATTAAGACTTGACCTTTCCTCTCAAAAAGTCTATATTTTTGACTTCAATCTAAAAAAAGAGTATAAAAAATCTATAACCTATGAAAAATAAACTGTTTTTACCTGCTGTAGTAATTGGTGTTGCCTTAATTGTTGCTGTAAATTTAGTGATTAATTATTTTAAATATCAACAATCGTTTGCATTGAAACAGAATTGCCATGATGAAGCAATCAAGTTTGTTAACAACGAGCAATCAACTTTTGAAAAACAAATTAAATATGACAATAGCTCTCAATCTACGGCTTTAATATTGGATGAGTATAATCAAAACTTAAATACTTGTTTAGCAGTTTGGATTCTTAACAGGAAAACAGACCATATAAAATTTCCTTCTTTAGGAGATTCAGAAACAACCTATATTTCCGATGTTTTGACAGGAAAAATTATTGATTTTTGGTGGGAGGATTATGATTCTATATCTTTTAACACAACCTCAAGTGGCGGAAGTATTGATGGTAAAACAACAAGCAATGCAAAAGACTTCAATAATGAAATTGATTTGTTGTTTGGAAAAAATAATACCGATGCATATGTCCAACCTCAAGTTACACCCTTACCCAATCCAACAAGTGGATATTTACCTAATCTAGACAGCCCAACTCCAACCATGCAATCACCAACTGTCTCAAATCAGCAAACCTTTAACAACTCATGTACATACGGTTCAATTTATTGCACTTGTTTATATGACGCTTTGCATCAGATAGACCCTGGAAATGAAACAACAGATTATATAGCAGAGAGTACAAATGGAAATAATGCCCCTATGATAAACGCTTACGCTGAATGTAATAGCAGATTTAGTTCAAAATGAAAAAAAGAAATAATTAAATAGCTTAATTTTGTTCTGAAATCTTTAAAATAACTTCATATTTTTCTCCAAAGTCGGCCTTTGCTTGTTCAAAATGTATTCTCAAATATTCTTGGGCTTGTCTTTTTGTATGGTGCTTACCACTTATTACACCTGTGCTTCTTAAAACTCGCCACCATCCTGCTTCATCTTGGATTATTTTTGCCTCAAATATTTTTATAATTTTTGTCATTCATATATTATATCATTCCTCTTGACCTTTCTTCTTTAAAAGAATATATTCTTCTTAGGTGTTTTTAGTAAGAAACGAAGCTAGAAACAGGTTATGTCTTAGACATTCCCGCATTCTTACTGTAAATTTGACTTCTGTATGGGTTTGTTGTTCTATTAAAGTAGGTGATGAGAAGAAATTTTTCCTACAGCGTGATTATTATTCTTTCTAGTCTTTTGCTCCTAATTGCCATTGACGCAACTCTATGGTTGACCATTCAGGCAACAAACTATATGAAAGGTAATTTTAATGAAACATTATTAATTTTTGCGGTTGATCTATTTTTGATTGGGTTTGCAGTTTATATTTTTGGAAGAATGAGACCTTATGTAAAAGGCGATGTTGGAGAAGAAAGTATTAAATATATTTTAGACAAATTGCACGGATATTATTATTTGTCTGACATAATGATTGGAAATAGAAAGGTAAATATGGATTGTGTCGTAATTGGTCCAACGGGAGTATGGATGGTTGAAGTGAAAAATTACAGGAAAAAAGAAATCAAATTGGATAAGTGGTTATTGGATGATATGGAGCAAGTAAAATATGAAATGAAGCCTTTGCAGGAGATGCTAAATATTCCCGTAACGCCAGTCTTAGTATTCGCAAATAAAGCGAAAATTCACTTTGGCATGGTTCCACAGTATGGAGTTTACGTAATAGGAAAACCATGGTTAGAAGAACTTATCACTAAAACTTCAAAAGTTGTTTTAAATCCCGAGCAATGCCTGGAAATAAAAGAAAAACTAAAACCCTACACGAGTAAAATAAGCTAATCTTCCAAAAACTTCCTTAAAGTACTATAATCCAAACTGTAAAATCTATGTTTGATAAGAAATTTTTTGAAACATACCCGCTCTATAAAAAAATTAATTTAATATTGCCTGAGTATGAAGATCGTTTTAAACACGTACCGAAACCTGCTATTAATATGTATTGCAAAGTCTGTAAATCTGAACAGACCTTTAACATGCAAAATCAATATTTTGAAGACGAGACAGTACGTCCTCCTTTTTTTAATCACCAAATATGGGGAAAAACCGTTAAGACAGAATATCTCTGTGCTGGGTGCGGGGAGTTCGAGTATTTATTTTTTATAGAATTTGTTACCACAGATATTTCCAAGAGCGGAGATTATATAGGATTTGTTAGAAAGGTCGGTCAGACGCCCCCATGGGAAATAAGCATGGACAGAGAATTAGAAAAAATCCTTGGCGAAGATGCGGAAATATACAAAAAGGGTTTAGCATGTGAGTCTCAATCTTACGGTATCGGAGCTTATGCCTATTTCAGACGCATAGTTGAAAAGATAATCGATAATTTACTAAGTCAAATTCCCGAATTGATTGAAGACCAACAAGATAAAGAAAAATATTTATTAGCCCTTGAAAAAACTAAAAAAGAGAAAAACACTGAAGCAAAAATTGAGTTGGTCAAAGATTTATTACCTAAATCGCTAACACCGGACAATTTAAATCCGCTTGAAATAATTTATTCCTCTTTGAGCGAAGGTATCCATGAAAAAAATGATGACGAGTGCTTAGAAATAGTCGCGGAGATTAAGACTTCATTGACTTTCCTGTTAAAAGAAGTTTCATCCAAAAGAGCAGATAAAAAGACCTTCACTGAAAATATAAGAAAACTTCTTGACAAGAAAGCTTCAAAATAACCTATCCTTTCGAAAAATTTCCCAAAGTGTTATTATTGGTTCAAGTTTATGCAGAAGCCTTATTTTCTCGACAAAGACAAAAACTTCGCTCTATATTTGGGTGATTCAATAGAGCTAATGAAACAATTTCCTCCTGAACATTTTGACATGATTTTTGCCGACCCTCCTTACAATCTTTCCAATGGTGGTTTTACTGTTCATGCAGGTAAAAGAGTCAGTGTTCATAAGGGAGATTGGGATAAAAGTAGGGGTTTAGAGGAAGATTTGTATTTCCATATGAAATGGATAGAGGCTTGTAAAAGAGTTTTAAAACCAAATGGAACAATTTGGATAAGTGGAACTTATCACTCTATTTATAGGTGCGGCTATGCTTTAGAAGTAAATGGATATCATATTTTAAACGATATTTCTTGGTTTAAGCCAAATGCTTCGCCAAATTTAAGTGGAAGGTATTTTACCGCAAGCCATGAGACTTTGATTTGGGCAAGAAAAAGTAAAGATGCTAAGCACACTTTCAATTATAAATTAATGAAAAATGGGGAATGGCATCAGGAAGACTTTATGAAAAAACCAGGAAAACAAATGCGTTCCGTATGGGCGTTTGAAAATAATTCCGATAGATTTCCAGAGGATGTTTGGTCCATAACAACGCCAAAACCCTCCGAAAAAAAATACGGCAAACACCCAACACAAAAACCGGTTGCATTACTTGAAAGAATAATACTTGCAAGTACAAATAAAGGAGATGTAATATTGGATCCATTCACGGGAAGTTCGACAACAGGTATCGTTGCAGCCATGAACGGGAGAAAATTTATAGGGATAGATAAAGAAGAGGATTATCTAAAATTATCAATAAAAAGATTTGAGAATATTAAATAATAATGAACAAGAACATAGATATTTATAAAAGGATAAAAGGAATTAACGATATTAACGATGTTGTTAAATATTTTTTATCAACACTTCTAATAACAAATAGAGGGTGGGGTTTTTATGTGGATTGGGATAAAGTATTAGATTTTGTAGGAAAATATAAAATAGAGTTAGGAATATTAGAAGCTGTTTTGCAATCAGACGTTAAGGAATTTTTCGAAACAATTAAAAAATATCCTGAAGTTATTAGAGTTTTCCCTCGATTGTTAGCAATAAGAGATGATAAATTTTCTATTATTGAAGACCCTGATACGAGAAGATATTTAAATTTTGATTTTACAAAGCTTCCAGAAACAGATATTGAAATTTATGAATATATTGATTTTTGGAGAAAATCAGGGTTAGCAAATGTTTTAAAAGAAGTAAAAAATTTAAGAGATTATTATATGGGTGTTGAAGTAGGTTCGGACACAAATGCTAGAAAAAATAGAGGTGGTGTTGAATGGGAAAAGTTTGTAGAACCTCTAATTATGCAAATAGCTTATAAAAATGGTTATCAAGTAAAAATAAGACAAAAATTTGAGAAAGTATTAAGAGACTTATCTTTTAAGGAACCACCTATGGAATTACGTAGGAATATGGATTTTATTGTTTATAAAGGAGGTAAATTTGTTGATATAGAAGCAAATTTTTTTTCAGGAGGTGGCACTAAATTAGAAGTTCCTGGCGCTTATGTTAACAGAACTTTTAGCCAGGGATTTACATTATCATTGTTTTTATTTACTGATGGCTTTGGGTGGATGTCATCTAAATCATTAATGCAAGATTATTTTAATAAATTTCCATGTATAGTTAATTATAAAATGGCCAAAGAAGGAGTTTTAGAAGCAGGATTAAAGCAAGTTCTTGGTTAAGTTTATTTTTAGAAATAATTTGACTTCTTAGCCACAAAAGAGTAATCACCCTATAGCCTTGACACTTATTTAAAAAAAGAGGATAATTATTTTACGTTAAAAGGGCGAGGAAGACGCCTGGATGACAACCTCAAATTGCCACTGCAGGATTCTTCGCTACATTTTCGGAGGCAAAAATTATTAACATAGATTGGTCCCATCTTGATATCCTTGATTTTATAGCAGCTACGCTTGTTGCTCTCTTACTATGGATATTAGAAAAACAAAGAAAACCTTCCTTAACTCTTGAAGTAGCTGATTCCTCTGATTTGAATCTTCCTCAAGGGAGATTCAAGGCAGTTAATATAAAGGTTATTAATCGAAGGCGAACGAGCTTTAGATCTTTTTTCAATCAAACAGCTACTCAAGTTAGGGGTATTTTAATTTTCAAAGATTTTGATTCAAAAAAAGAACTATTTAAAATAGTTGCTAGATGGAATACTACCCGTGAACCCTTAACGCCGGATTACAAACAAGTAGATGTGGGTCTTGCTTTGACTAATCCTCGAGAAGTTATTTCCCCAGGAGAAGAGGCTACTATACCGGTAGCAATAAAAAAAGAGAAAAATACAAGTTGCTATCCCTTTAATAACGAAAGCTATCTTCATCAAGATTATTCAAAACCTGAGTGGGAGCTAGCAGATGACAAAGTTATTGTTTCCGTACAAGTTAAATCCGCAGAATTAGAGTTAAGTCCTGTAGATTTTTTAATAATTAACAAAAAGAGTTTATCTCAGTTTAGCATCTCCGTAGTAAAAGGGGGTGAAAAATAAATGGCAAAGAGAAAAAATTTAGTAAAACCTAAATCTAAAACACTAAAAAAAGCAGAAAGAGATTTGCATAACAAAAAAGCATCTAAAACAGTAAAAGGACCAGCCGGATACACAGTTAGAAATGCAAAAGGGGTAAAAGTTAGGCATAAGAGAGGTAGTGCAAGGTAATAAGGAGATGAAGCGAAATGGTTAATAAAAAGGTTAGTATTCCAACTAACGTTGGGCAACAAGCATCGGAACAATTTAAAAAAATTCTTCCAATTACTAGAAAAGAAGTAATAGAGGTAGTTGAAAAAAAGAGAGGTAGCGCTAATCGTAAGTGATTTTAAATTTTTTACAATTTATTTTTAATTTTCAGGTTGCAGGTGATTTTTGGGCAATGATTACGGCAATTGCCACTGTACTTTTATTTATTTTTGGTTATATTCAATTACTTTCATTATCCAGAACCTCTAAATCCGATTTTATTCATCGATTTAAAAATGATTTCTTTACGGAAGAAACAAGAAAATTATTTGACCTTATAGACAGAAATATGATTAAATTCTTTGATAAACAAGCAAATTCATATTTTCAGAAAAATGATGGGAAAGGAAAGAAATATTACACCTCTGAGATTGATGATTTAATTTTGGGTCATTTTGAAGATTTGGGAGTATTTGAAAAAAAAGGAGTGGTGGATATAGAAATGGTCTACGAACTATTTGATTATTATATTGAAACCTGCAAGGAGAATTCAGAAGTAGAAAAATATCTCGTAAATGCAGAGGGCGACGTTTATGAGAATTTGAACTATATCTATAAAAAATGTAAATCTTTTGGTGCGTTTAAAGAATTAGGAAGAAATATGTTATTGTGGAGAATGGAATGGAGATTTTGTAGATGCTAAACATTTAAATTTGACTTCTTAGCCACAAAAGAGTACTTTCTTTTTGTAGTTACAATTAATGACAGACGAAATTCTTATAAAGCTTCAAGATTTTTTAGAAAAACATTCATCTATTTCCAATGAAGCTGATGCTATTTATTTACTAGTGCAAATAAGAAAGTTACTGGATAGAGAAAAAGATCTTGGCAATATTAATTTATTTCCTACAATAAGATTTTATGCAGACTGGTCACTTCACACTCAAAAAGATAAAATTACAGATGAAATTAAAAACGTAATGCTAAAAATAAATAAAATGATACCGATGGACAAAAATCCTTTTCACATAAAGGGAAGATTTGATTTTATTTTTATGCCTGAGTTAAAAAATGAGATGCAGGGATTATTAACAAAATATAATTTACCTGCAGATTTTGTTAGTGAAAAAAATTGGCAAATATTTGTAGACACATTAATACAAATTCTTTCAAACCAACCTATTAACAATCCAATACCTAGTATTAAAACATTCTGTTATAAACCTTTTCCTAAAGGGTTGATACTGCTAGAAATTCAATTTACAGATCAAAGAGGTTTATTTACATTAAGAAACGCACATTAGTTATATTTCCAAAAACTAAGCTTATTCCATTTCCACTTTATGCAAAGGTTTGCATAAGAAAAAGAGGTTATCTTACCACCATGTCTACTAAATCCTGTACGGCTTGTTCCCTTTCCCTTTTTTGGATACTCTGAAGAGTTTCTCTCGGTTGCGGAGAACTTTCAGACGAAAATATTTTCGGGCCGTCGTAATGAGCCACGGGAGTTGCGTAACGAAGCACGCCTTGCTTATCTCTGAACTCTACAAAATCTATAAACGGAGGAACTCCTTCTTTTCCAACCCTATCCGGTCTTGGTTCACGTCTCGCTACTTGTAGTTTAAAAGTTTTAAAAATCCCTTCTTTTGTTAATGCTCTCTCAGTCATTATGTGGAATGATATATTTATTGAGTAATTTTGTCAACTATAAGTTTCTAGGGGTCTTGCCCCTCTTTTGACAAGGGTCAAGATGAACTCCTTTCAGTCGCCCTTGCAAAATTCACCCCGCTTGTCGTTTCACTTCTATAGGTAGCAGGCAGGCTGCTACCTAAATATTAATTATTTATGAAAGGAGGTGAAACAAAATGCCAGTATTAACAGATGATTTAAGGAAACAACTTCCTCCGTTACATTCAAAGGAAGAAGAGAAAGATCCACTATTAATCTGCAAATATTTTATGCCGCTTAATAGATGGGTTTGGTATCCGATTGAATTTGATGGGGAAGATACTTTTTTCGGATATGTAGTTGGCGATAATCCGGAACTTGGATATTTTACTTTGAGTAAATTAGAGAGGATAACGGAAGCTTATGGACTACAATTGGATGAAGCATTTCAACCAACAAGATTATCCGAAGTAAAGAAGATCCATGAACCCTGGTTATACGAATAGGTTGTTTGAAATCTCCCGTTTACTCTAAGCGGGAGATTTTATTTTGTATGTTTCATTTTTGTTAAGGTAGAGGATTTATTGAGATATATTTACTTTTGATTATTTGGTTTTAGTTATTAGTGTTTTTTGTCATTAATTTTTATGTCACTTTTTATTTTCTCTTATATATTTATATATAAGTATAAAGACGTAAAGATTTTAATATTTCAGCTTCAAAATTGTTAAAAAGTAGTATCATTCGGCTGATACTAATTTGGTAGGTTTTTTTTGATTTTTTGTAGAGATTTTTTTAAGTATTTGTTGGTTTTAGAGTTTGAATTTTATGGAAAGGTTATTATTTTTGTTGTATTTTTAATTTGGGAGTTATTTTGAATATTTGCATTTGTTAATTTAACGAATTACATCCTCTTATATTTATATAAGATATATAGAAGCTGTGATTTATCGATATTTAGCTTCATAAACATTAAATTTTAGTATCAACGCGTTGATACTATTTTCTAGGTTATTTTTATGAGATTTTGATAATTATTTTAAGTATTTTTGGTTATTTTTAGTTATTAATTTAATAGTTTTTGATGTTGAGTTGCGTCCTGGGGAAGAGATTTCTTTTTTTATTGTTTTTATGAGAATTACTTCCTCTTATATTTATATAAGTATAGAAGGGAAGGACTTTTTTGTTTTTTAGCTTCATTTTCTTCCATTTTTTAGATACTACGCGTAGTATCTAATTTTAGGCGTTTTTAATAGTAGAAATAAGAAGAAATTTAGCCTCCGTGTCGCAAAATAGAGGTTGTCCGGCCACGACAGAAAAATCTATACAGGTATAATTTGACTTCGGAAAATTAGAAGCGTATAAAGGGGTTGATGAAGAAAGCCATTTTTATTCTAGCTGCGGTTCTGCTTTTTGTTGTTTCAACATCTTCTGTAGAGGCAAGAACATCTTCGTTCAAAATAAAATCCTACACGCCAAAAATAAAAACTTATGCCCCCAAAATAACTATTCCAAAAATTACTACGCTAAAGAACTACAAATCAGGCGGGAGTCTTTACTTACAGAAAGGTTATGTAAAGAAAAACGGCACATATGTTCAACCTTATCTTAAAACAAAAGCCGACAATACCATTTACAATAACCGCAAATATATTTTAGGTTACTAAAATTTGACTTTGGAGCCCTTACAGGATTTCGGTTGCTACAAGGCGCGGGGGTTTCGCCCGGCCCGCAAATCGTAATCATAAATAATAACTATAAATATAAATAAGTTTCTAATCTCTCCGTTCTCATTCATCTCCCATCCCGTTTTATAATCCTGAGTGAAGTCGAAGGAATAACATTGTAATAACGGGAAAAACTTGACTTGCTCTCTTGTTTCGTAATAACATTGTTATAACGAGGTAATTAAGATTCAGAAAATATTATGCAAAGAAAAATTATTAGAATTGGAAATTCATACGGGATTATCTTGCCGAAGAATATCCTTAAAATTATGGATTGGGATGTTCACTCGTTGGAGGTAATTGTTGACACCGCTAAACAACAATTAATGGTAAAAAAGAAGAAATAATTTCACTATGGAAAACCCGCAGAACCAAACCTCAATTTTATACACGGTTTTTCGGTATGTCACTATCGGGATGGGAATTATCGGCATCGGCTTTGTGCTTCTGGCTATTCTGTATTTTTTTAGTCAAAAACCAACTCTCCAAAAGATTTCCGTTTCTCCCACTATTACTCCCGTTGCTTCTCCGTCCTCGACGGTTTTGGGTACTTCTTCAAGTCTGTCCAAGTGTCATGCTATTCAAGTTGACCTTTCTGATGCGCAGGCGTTTTTACCTGACCCCAGCTGTACGCCGGGAGAGATTGACCCAAGCGTTACACAAGATAATATCTTTACGACAATTTGTCACGCGGGCTATACCCAAACAGTGCGCCCACCCGTTTCGTATACTAATGCATTTAAAAAACAGCAAATTACTGACTACGGATATCAAGATATGAATATGAAAGATTACGAAGAAGATCATTTTATCTCGCTTGAGCTAGGCGGCAGTCCCAAGGATCACAAAAACCTTTGGCCGGAGCCTCATCCCTCATTTAATGAAAAAGATACAGTCGAAAACTATTTGCATTCTCAAGTTTGTTCGAGAAAGCTAACACTTGTCCAGGCGCAACAGGAGATTGCCAAGAATTGGTACACTATCTACCTGCAGATTAAATAATTTGACTTCGGAGTTCTTCCAGGATTTCGGTTCCTTACGAGCCACGGGAAAATTAATATTGTATTTTTTGGAGATTTTGATTAATAATTTGTTGCACTTTTATTGGCGTGGGTGTTGCTGTTGGAATTAACTTAAATACTCCCGGCAAAACTTTATTAAGGCCTATTGTTGGGACCGGCGTAAGAGTTGGGGTTGGAGTAACGGTTGGAGTTGGAGTTACAAAAACAGTCGGAGAAGTTATTGGAGTAACCGTAATTTCTGCGCTTGGAGAAGCCTGAGAAGTTGGAGTTGGAGTTGCTTTGGTTGCGGTTGTTTTTATTTCTTTTGATTTAGAGTATGTTCCCGCAAAGTAAGAACCCGCGGCAATAATAATTGCTAATACTAAAAGGGCAATAAGTAATCCGTACTTTTTCACTAAACGGAATGTACAACTTTATAAAATAAATGTCAACTAATTTGACTTCTGAGGTTTTTGTGCTAGAATTATTTCTAATATGGCAGAAGATGCAGAAAGAACAGCCGCAGAAAAAGAAAGTAACATTCAGAATATACTCAGAGGGGGAGCACCATATGTCCCACCTCCTACAGCAAGAGATCATGAAATAGAGCATATACTTAGAGGAGGAGCACCACATGATCGACCTCTAACAGAAAAAGAGCGTCGTATCGAGGATATACTTAGGGGAGGACACTAGTTCAACCTATTCCATTCATCTCCGCTCATTTCATTTAATTCTCTTTTCGTTATAACATTGTTATTACGGGGTAAATAAAGTTCGCAACATCGTAAAAAATATTATGAAGAAAAAATAATTTGGCTTGTTAGGTCCGAAATTTTCCAGTGACTGGGGGTTATTTTTTAGCTACTTTTTTCTTCCTTGCAACCGGTTTTTTTACTTTTGGTTCAGAGGTTAAAACAACGTCTTCTTTG
Organism: Patescibacteria group bacterium; assembly: GCA_035510555.1. Classification (GTDB taxonomy): domain Bacteria; phylum Patescibacteriota; class Microgenomatia; order Levybacterales; family UBA12049; genus DATKGX01. Next base: position 14,153 of record DATKGX010000022.1, read on the forward strand.
ATTGCTTCTGCAATTTCCCTAATCGGTTCTTCTTTTGCCAATAAACTTAGAATTTTATCCAGTTTTGAATTTAGCGCTTCAAACTGTTGCTTGTGTGGATCTACCGGTGGTTGGTGTGGGCCTCTGTCTTCAAAATCAGGACGTCTCGGGGGTGGGGGTGGTGGAAAATTTCCCGGTCTTGGAGAATTTTCCCTTGCTCCTTCAAACCTTCTTTTACTTTGGAAACAATCTCTGCAAAAAACCGGCTTACTACCATTTGGCTTAAAAGGAACTTCGCATTCTTTACCACAATCGCTACAAATGGTTTTAAACATAGTTTGTGGCTTGTCAAAATCTCTGCTTTTAAAATCTCTTCCGCCTTGAGGTTTATTGTCTCTCTTAAAATCTCTCACAGGGTATTATAACATAGATTAACACATAGATGTTTTAAAAGCGCTTAATAGGGATGGATAATAATTTGACTTTGGGGATTTAAAATTTCCCGTGTATAGCAACCTATAGTTGAAAAGATTTCCATATTTTGCTATTATCTTCTCCTATGGCAATTTCAAGAATAGAACAAGCGGGTTATCCTTACATAAAAGGTTTGCATGGTATTCCTTTTAACCAGCTACCGTTGGAATCAGAAGGAGTTGTCGTAAGTGGTTCAGGAAGACAATTATATTGCGAACTGGATCAAAGCAGAATTTCTGTCATAGACATAAATGAACAAATGCTTGGACTGCTTGCAAGAGTTACTCATGGGATGATGACTTTAAATTTACAAACCAGATTAGATGCTAATAGCTCAACAGAAGTTCACCCCGATTTATTTGGAGCAAAATTTGTTGAAATGGCTTTAGTCAATTTTCGAAACAATGGCGTTAACGTCGTATACTTAATTGGAAAATGGCATCCTGGCTCTGTAAATTACGATGCCTTCCAGAAAGTTAAACTTGCGACTGGAGATATGGTCTTAGCCGCAAGATCTACTTGGACCGGAAAAATTGCTGCTCTGCATGGTTTTACAGAATTAAAGGTGGAAGATATGCTTGAGGATGAAGAAATGGGGAATAGATATGTACGGGCGATTTTTAGAAGGCCGAGATAATTTGACTTTGTAGGTTGCAAAAGATTATGCTAAATATGTAATGAAAAAGGGATACAAGGATAACATTGAAAAGCTCACTTTAGAAAACGAAAATTTCCGCCACGTTCTTTACACCGCTAAGCATTGTCAGTTGGTTCTAATGTCACTTTTACCCGGGGAAGAAATCGGCATGGAAGTCCATGAGGGCAACGACCAATTTTTCCGCTTTGAAAAGGGAGAGGGGAAAGTAATTATTAACGAAACAGAATATTTAGTTAAAGACGGAGACGCGGTAATTGTTCCATCCGGCGCAAACCACAATGTCATCAATACTTCACAAACTGAGCCATTGAAACTTTATACTCTTTATTCGCCGCCGCACCACCAAGACGCAATGGTTAGAAAAACCAAAGCAGAGGCAGTTGCAGACGACCCCGAATTTGCCGGCATCACTACGGAATAATTTGACATCGGGGTTGTGATATAATCTGCGCATGTCAGGGTCAATCGAATTAAAACTGCGGGATAAAGATGTCCAAAAGCAACCGAGAAAAATGCATCTTCCGCCTTCTTTGCCGGTATTTGTACCCGAAGTCATTACTCCCGAGGACACAACAACCGAAGCATGGGTCCTTCGCACTTCGCGGGTGGAGCATCTTATCAACGTTCCCCTTAATGTTGCCAGAAAAGTAATTATTGTTGACGCTTTGGATTATCATATTACAACCAAAGAAAAATTAGCCCTAATTGCTTATGGGTTATGGACAGTATCCGGCAATTTCGACGACATTCAACAGCATCTTGGGATAAACAGTTATGCGCGGATAAATCCGCTTCTCGATTTAGTTATAGATAATGCTCAATCCTCAAGAAGTAATATTAAATTGGGTGATTGCATCAAGGAAGTGTCGGAAATAGAAGATGTTTTAAGAATTATCGAACCACTAGCCAAAGATAGCAAACGTAGAGAAAGACTTAAAGCGGTTGTCGAAGAAGTGCTTAGGTTGCAGGGTGATGGTTTAACTAATGAACAAATTCTAAAAAGAAAACAGGAGATTAAAGAGAGAGTAAGGTTACAATTGCGAAGAGAAGCACGATCTAAAACTACGGAATAATTTCGTCTTGACAATTTTGACTTAGAGTAATATAGTGCAAAACATGTCAGCAACGGCAGATAAACAAGAACTTAGGGGTCATCCTGAAAGTAACAAAGCTCCCAGACCCGGAATAAAAATAGCAGTCATTAGAACACCTGCCGACACGGATTTGCTTGCATATAAAAGTCTAAGGGTGAAGTTCGGGCAATTTTTTGTTGATAGTGTTTACGTAGGAGGGGATACATCTCCTTTATTTGTTGCAGTGAGAAATCCTTGGGAAATAACCGCAGAAGATGACAGAACCAAACAAACCGCTTGGGAATTTTTAGCCAATGTTGATTTAAGCATTTTACCGGAGGACTTAAGGGGAATGGTAGAAATATTTAGACAAGAACAACAACAAAAAGTAAATTATTCCTTAAGGACTTTTAATATTGATAGAGCCAGAATTCCGGAGGAAGAGTGTTGGAGAGAGCATATTCCCGGCGCAAGTTATTTTCTTCTAACCCCTGAATACAGACCGGGTTCACACGCGAAATAAAATTCAATTGACATTTATTGCGGTGCTATGACAGAATAACTTCTCTTTCTTGTAGCCATCTGAAGTATTCTTTACTTGTTCTTCTCGAAAGAGCTCTAGGCAAGCGAGAATCCGCGCGTCTCGTAAAGAAAGGACAAATACGCGCCATTTCTTGCTGACTGCCTTTGGCAGGAAAGATACCCGTGATTAAACCGGGAGTTACCTCAAGATTCCAATTTTCCTTTTCGCACCCAACATCATAGCTATCGTTAGTATCGCCACTCTATTCAAAAAATGGACATATTTTGCAATTCGGTCGTGCTTTTGGAGAATGAGCTAATTTTTCCGACATAGTAAGAGGGAATATACATCTATAGGCTTACTTTGTCAAGCAATCGTTTCATCCAGTACATCATTAAGAAACGTACTGGGAAGCGCATCTTCAATTGCTCTTTGTGCAGAGTGGACAGCACTTCGAACTTCGTCACTGCCATTAAGATTTTGAATTTGATTTTCTAACGCCTGCAAGCGCAAATTTTTAAGCCTGTCCCGAAAATCTTCTCTAGTAACAATTTCAAAGCGAGGCATTTCATCCTCATCCGGAGGCATTTGGTATAAAACTCTCTCAGTAGTTGTGCCATCAAAAGCAACTTTAATTTCCCTAATGCGGTAACAAGTAGTGGCAAACCTTAGAAGTGCTTGGGTGGTTGGTTCATCCAAATTACAATAGTGAGCGGATTGCCTAACTGACTTTAAGGCTCTTTCTTTAGGAGGAATAAAAGGTTCTGCTGTAGGCCAGATTGATCTTGATTTATGCTCTTCCACGGTTTTGGATTATTCCACTTTTAACTTCAAGTGTCAAATAGACTTGATTTAAAAGGTAATTTCAACCTCGACTCGTTCTGATAATTCAACATATTCTTGGGCAATTCTTGGTTGATCTGCTTGATCTTCTTTGCCCAGTGCCATACCACCGATAGCAGCGAAATCATCAAAGGGACAAATAGCAAACCCAAAGACAGGGAGAAGTGGGATTATTCTCTCTTCAAACTGACAAATTATTCCTTTACGCTGCGGATGTTTCTTTTGTTTGAGGTTTGGAATCCGATCGCATTCAGCTTTTGCCATTGGGGGATTATAGCACAAAAAAATGGAGACCCCGCAGGTTTGCCCAAGCGAGGCCTCCGCGAAAAATTATAGCCTATTTATAAATAATGTCAACCCTCCAAAATTAATTAAACAAGTTGGTACTTGACACACCCTCAATTTATATGATATAAAAACAATCACTCTATAGGAATAAATGGAAAAGGTGAAAAGCCTTTGCCATTTTTTTGGCATCCGCCAGTACCCTATAAGACGAATTTATCTAAGAGAGATTTATCTAATGCCTAAAAATAGTAACGACATTAACAAAACAAGAATAAACTGGGGAAAAGAATTCGCCCTCCTGCCAAAATTAGATCTTCTTGCTATTCAAAAAGAGTCTTATACGTGGTTTTTGGAAAAGGGCATTAAGCAAATCCTCGACGAAATTTCCCCGATCGACGACTTCACCGAAAAAAACTGGACCCTCGAACTAAAAGACTACAGAATAGGAAAAACTACCAACACGCCGGAAATCGCTTTGGCCAAAGGCGTTACTTTTGATGCGCCTTTGTATGTTAACGCCACTTTAACCAACAAAAAAACCAACGCAACATATGATCAGGAAGTTTTCTTGGGAGATGTGCCGCAAATGACACAACGCGCTACTTTTGTTATCAATGGTATTGAAAGAGCAGTGGTTAATCAATTAGTCCGTAGCCCGGGCGCTTTTTTTACCGCTACCGTCGATAACGTTACCGGCAAAACTTTGTATAACGCCGAAATTAGACCGGTCCACGGCAGCTGGCTAGAGTTCATTACTACCCGGCACGAAACCGTAATGGTAAAAATTGACAGACGCAGAAAGTTTTTAGTTACCACATTTCTTAGGGCTTTGGGATTATCCTCAAACGAAGACATCAAAAATAAATTTAGAGACGTCGAAACAGACGGCAAAACCCAATTTATCGAAAATACTTTACTTAAAGATGAAACAGCCGACGCTACAGAAGCTTTAATTGAAATTTTTCGGAAAATGCATCCGGGAGAGCCGGTTGTTTTGGATAAAGTCAGAGAAAATTTCTTGGGGATGTTTTTCAATAGCCGCCGTTATGATCTTGGGGCCGTGGGTAGATATAAAATCAATAAGAAGTTAGAAGGAACAGCCGGATTCCACGCTCCATCTTTAGAAACTAAGATTTTAGCCGTCGAAGATATTATTGGTACGATTGCTTATTTAATTAAATTGGCTCAGGGACAAGCAGGCATTGATGATATTGATTCTTTGGCCAACCGAAGAGTGAGATGCGTTGGAGAATTAGTCGCTACCACTGCTTTTCGAATCGGCGCGTTAAGATTGGAAAGGTCAGTCAAAGAAAGAATGAGCTTAATCCAACCGGATGTGCCGGTTTCAATCGGTGGACTGATTAACGCCAGGCCAATCATGGCGGCAATTAACGAATTCTTTAGGACTTCACAGCTTTCAACCATTTTAGATCAGACCAATCCCTTATCCGAAATCGATAACCTTAACCGCTTAACCGTGATGGGAACCGGCGGAATTAGTAGGGAACGCGCAGCCTTTTCAATCCGTGATATCAATAGCTCGCAGTATTCAAGGATTTGCCCGATTAGAAGCCCTGAAGGTCCAAACATCGGTTTGGTAACTTATTTGTCTTTATATGCCAAAGTTAATGAATTCGGATTTTTGGAAGCACCGTACCGTAGGGTTGTTCATGAAAAACATGGCAAGGAGGTCAAATCTATCGCGACCAACGAAATAGTTTATCTTTCCGCCGACGATGAACAAAAACATTATGTCACCGATGCTCGGGTGGTGTCACAAGATAATAAAATTTCGGCTGAAAGAGTTCCGGCTAGATTCGGCGGCGAGTTTTTGGAAACGGAAAAAGAGAGAATCGAGTTCGTCGATCTGGTGCCGCGTCAAGTTGTCGGTAGCGCCGCGTCTCTAATTCCTTTCGTCAGCCATGATGAAGCTAATCGTGCTTTAATGGGAACTCACATGCAATGTCAAGCAGTGCCTTTGATTATCCCGCATAGCCCGGTGGTTGGAACGGGAATGGAAGGACTCATTTCACAGATGATGGGTCGGGTCGTCTATGCGCCTTATGACGCTGAAATAGTTTATGCCGATGCCCAAAAAATTATCATTAAAGGCAAAGGTCAAAAAGAAGAAACGCTTAAAGTCAGTTCTTTCCAAAAAACTTCCCAAGCCACAGCTTATACACAAAGAACCATGGTTAAAACTGGGCAAAAAGTCAAAAAAGGCGAACTTCTAATCGACGGACCGGCTTCGCAAAATGGAGAATTGGCTTTGGGGCAAAATTTGCTAATTGCTTATACCTCTTTGGATGGATTAGGTTATGAAGACGGAATCGTCATTTCGGACCGGTTAGTTAAAGAAGACACGCTTTCTTCAATTCACATTGAAAGATATGATTCGGCCGTGGTTGAAACCAAATTAGGACCGGAAGAAACCACCCGCGATATTCCCAACGTTTCGGAAGAAGATTTGGCTAATTTGGACGAGGAGGGAATTGTCGTTATCGGTTCGGAAGTATCTCCAGGAGACATTCTGGTTGGAAAAATCGCGCCCAAAGGTGAAACAGAACTTTCCGCCGAAGAAAGACTCCTGCGAGCCATCTTTGGCGAACAAGCCAGAGAAGTTCGGGATACCTCTTTAAGAATGCCGCACGGCGAAAGAGGCACGGTTATTGATGTGCAGATTTTAGATCGGAAAAAAGGCGATGAATTGGAACCGGGCACAATGCGCAAAATCCTAGTTGAAGTGGCACAGCTTCGACACGTGGTGATTGGCGATAAATTGGCCGGACGCCACGGTAATAAAGGCGTAATTTCCAAGATTTTGCCGGAAGTCGATATGCCGCATTTGGCAGACGGCACGCCGGTTGATATAATCATTTCTCCGATTTCCGTTTTGGCCCGTATGAACTTGGGTCAACTGTTGGAAGCGCACCTTGGTTGGGCGGAAATAACTTTAGGCGAAAAAATCGCGGCGCCGGTTTTTGAGGAAGTCAACGAAGAAAAAATTGTCAGTGAACTTAAAAAAGCCGGTCTGCCGGTTGAGGGCAAAACCATTCTTTACGACGGACGAACCGGTGAACCCTACGAAAATCCGGCAGTGGTCGGAATCGAATATATGATGAAACTTATCCACATGGTTGAGGATAAGACTCATGCCCGTTCAACCGGACCATATTCGTTGGTTACCCAACAGCCTTTGGGCGGAAAAGCGCAAATGGGCGGACAAAGATTAGGAGAAATGGAAGTTTGGGCACTGGAAGCGCACCGGGCCAGATATACTTTACAGGAAATGCTGACGACTAAATCAGACGATGTTGTCGGTCGGGCCAAGGCTTTTGAAGCCATTGTTAAGGGAATGGATATCCCAACGCCAAAAGTTCCGGAGTCGTTTAAAGTCTTAATTAAAGAATTAAATGCGTTGGGACTCAATGTTGTTCCGGTTGGGGCGACAGTGACGAAAGCGGTTACCGATGCTCCTTTGGAAACACCGGAAGTGCAAAAAAAACAGGAAGAAATTGCCGGAGAAGCCAAAGAACTGGAGAAAGAATTGGGCGGAGAGACAGTTATTGAAGATGGAAGTGTTACAACCAATGCTCCGGTTCAGGAAGCCGAGGCCGGAGAAACGGAGGCAAAAGTAAATGAATAACGATAAGAAAAATAAAGACATCACAATTTTGGATTTTAAATCGCTTAAACTTCTTTTAGCGGCTAAAGAAGATATCCTTAATTGGTCTTATGGTGAAATTACCAAACCTGAGACCATTAATTACAGAACTTTAAAGCCGGAAAAAGACGGACTTTTCGACGAAAGAATTTTTGGGCCGACCAAGGATTGGGAATGCTATTGCGGAAAATATAAAAGAATCAGAAATAGAGGCATTATTTGTGACAAGTGCGGTGTCGAAGTGACGCTTTCCCGAGTCAGACGCGAGAGAATGGGACATATCACTTTGGCATCACCCGTAGCACACGTTTGGTTCTTTAAGGGTTCCTCTTCGCCGTTATCGCTTATTTTGGATATGTCGCAAAAAAGCTTGGAAGGCGTCATTTATTATGCTTCGTATCTGGTGACAGAGCTTGATGACGAAAAGAAAAAGAAAGGTTTGGAAGATTTGGGTAAAACTATTGAGCTTCGAAAAGCGGCTCAGAAAAAAGAAATAGAGGTAGAAGAAAAAGCGATTGAAAAAGAATTACAGGATAAACTTAAAGATGCTTCCAAAACTAAAGTTAAAGGTGAGCAAAAAGCCTTAATGAGTCAAGAGTTTGATTTACAAAGAAGGCAAAGAGTGGCGCGCTTAGAAGAAAGAGCTACCAGCGAAGCGAAAAAACTCGACGAAATTCAAGATGCTTTAACCAGATTAATTAAAAGTCTTAAAGTCGGCAGCGTTTTATCCGAAGACGAATACTTTAAGCTTTTGGAATACGATATTCCGGTTTTCTTCACCATTAAAACCGGCGCGGAAGGGTTAATGGAATTAGTCAATAAGATTGATTTGGCAGCCTTAATAGTATCGCTTCGTGAAGAAACAGCTAAGTCCAAAGGACAAAGATATTTCAAGCTCATCAAAAGGTTAAGGCTATTAGAATCAATGCGCAAAGCCGGCGTCAGCCCAATCTCAATGGTTCTTTCAGTGCTTCCGGTTATTCCGCCGGATCTTCGCCCAATGGTGCAACTAGCCGGCGGCCGGTTTGCAACGAGTGACCTTAACGATTTATACAGAAGGGTAATTAACAGAAATAACCGCTTAAGGCATTTAATTTCTTTGGGCGCGCCGGAAATAATCCTGCGAAACGAAAAGAGAATGCTACAGGAATCGGTTGATTCCCTAATTGATGCGTCACAAAGATCAAGTCAGGTAGTGGCTTCGCCGCTTCGCTCGCTTTCGGACATGCTAAGAGGAAAACAGGGAAGATTCAGACAAAATCTGTTGGGTAAAAGAGTCGATTATTCCGGACGTAGCGTTATCGTGGTCGGACCGGAATTAAATCTTTCCCAATGCGGAATTCCCAAAGAAATGGCTTTGGAAATGTTTAAGCCGTTTGTTTTACGCGAGGTAATTGTCAGAGGCTACGCTCCAAATATCAAGAGCGCCAAACGGTTCATCGAGAAAAGAAGCCCTGAAGTT
>DATKGX010000023.1:0-4084 GCA_035510555.1 Patescibacteria group bacterium
GCCAATCTTACTCCTGTGGCCATGACCGATACCGGAGATTTGAATTTGGTCGATCAGAATGCGACGGATACAGGTTTTACTGTTCCCAACTACTTTACGCTGAACGATGCGCTAGGAAATCCGCTGCAAAGAGTTGGAGAATTCTCCGATGCGGTGATTGCCAATCTAAAAGTAGGCGGCGTCGATGCCCAACAGATTACCACTCAAGCTTTAAATGTCGCAACCGAAAATGTCACCATCGGCGGACAGAGCTTGCATGATTATATCGCTTCCATCGTCTCTAATATCATTAATCAGCAATCATTAATCGGAAATCAAAACGTGATATCGCCGATTGCCTCTGTTGATGAAATTCATACTAACTTCATTTCGCCGGTCGGTAGCGATGCAAACATTGGTTTGAAGCTTGATAGCAATAAACTATCTATTTTGAATGGTAATACTGCCAGCTCTTCAGCAGTAGCAGTTTTCGATAATCAGGGAAATGCCACCTTCTCCGGCAACTTAACCGCTAACAATTTAACAATTCAGCAATTAAACAATTCAGGTGATGCGACAATTTCCGGAACATTACACGCAGGCAAAATACTGGCAAGTGATATCGTCGGCTTAGCATCAAGTTCTGCAACTTACGTCACCAACAACGTCATGAATATATATAATAGTAGCCCTGCTGCGGCAGGAATTTTCAATTCTCAATTTCCAATTTCCAATGCCAGCGGGTCTGGAAGCTCAAACTTTGGCTTAATTGCTAACTCCGGCACCCAACAATCTAACAATAGTAACAATTTAACAATGGGAAACTACATTGATATCAGCTCTTATTCCGGAACTTTGACTTATGTTGACAACTTAAGCGCCGCCAACGCCGCTTTTAGCCAGAATTTGATGGTTTTTGGACAAACTTCCCTGTCTGATACTTCGATTGTCGGACAACTCTCCGTCGACGGAAATATGATTCTGGCGAATGATTCCATTAATGTTTTGGGGTCTGATCTTAACTTACAACCACTTCGACAAGGCGGGCTTTCGGTTATGGGTGGACTATTCTATATCGATACCGACGGCAACGTTAAAGTTGGCGGCAATGCAGACTTTGCCAAAAATGTTACAGTTCATGGAACTCTGGCGACAAACATCATTTCCCCACTCCCAGGAAGCGATTTGAGCTTAAATACCGGTAATTCTAATCTTAAAATTACAAATGCAAGCAATGCAGCAGTTCTAAGCGTTAATCCACTTGGCGACTTAGTGGCTAGTGGTGCTGCAACCTTTAGCAAATTGAACCTTGGCTTAATTCAACCGGCGTTTGCTATTTCCCCAACCGAAGTTATTGCCACCGGAAGTGCCGGAGTGGTAGTTCTGAAAGCCAATAGAACAAGCGTTACGGTTCAAAATTCCTTAGTAACCAAAAATTCACTTATCTATATTACTCCCGTCGGACAAACATTTGGTCAAAACTTCTTCTTACAACAACAAGTGCCTAATGATCCGTTAAATAACATTCCGGGCTCTTTCACAGTTGGCACGGGGACGGCTTTACCGGCAGATACCAACTTTAATTTCTTGATAATTAATTAAAAATTGAGTGAAGTTAGCTTTACTCCTTGACATTATATTGGTGAATTGTTAAATTTAGGACGATGCAAAACGAAGCACAAAAATTAGAACTTATTGGCTACATTGAAAAGGCTTCAATCGTTATTTTAGGCCTGTTGTTTATCCTCTTCCCGGTCTTTTTGACCAACATTACTACCGACTACTTTATTTTGCCAAAACAGGCGTTGGTTGTGTTTGCCGGCATCGCTTTAATCGTTTTGTATGGCATAAAGACTCTTATTTTGGAAAAAGTGCGGATTAGACGCACGCCTTTTGACTTGGCCGTCATTTTATTTTTAATCGCCCTGCTTTTGTCGGCGATCTTCTCCACCGCCTGGGCTGATTCTTTAACTAATTTTATTCCCGTGCTTTTTGCCGGCCTGTTGTATTTTGGGGTTGTCTATAACGCCAGAAACGAAAAGTCGGTTATGGTTTTAATCGGTAGCCTTTTAACCGGCGCCTGCCTTTTGGCAATTGTGCCGATTTTGTCACATCTTAAGCTTTACCTGTTGCCTTTTGATTTTACCAAAGCCGTCACCTTTACTCCTACCGGCTCTAATTTAGATCAGGTTTTATACTTATTGTTTGTTCTTCCGGTCGGTTTCTATTTTCTTGCGCCGTTTATCCTCAAGAAACAAGTCAATAAGATTTTTATGGAGAAAAGAGACGACCTGGTTAAAGTTTTAGGCTTTGGACTGGCAAGCTTAATTATTCTGGCCGGATTAGTCGTATCAATCTATAACTTAATACAACCTACTGCATTAATTATCTTGCCGCTTGAGACTGGTTTTCAAACCGCTTTTGCCGCCATTTCCCAAGATGCGGGTCGCACTTTGCAGGGTTTTCTGTTTGGCAACGGCTTTGGCGAGTACCTCTTGGCTTTTGCCAAGTTTAAGCAAGCCAGCTTTAATGCTAACCCGATGTTGTGGGGACTGGGATTTGTCCATTCTTCAACCTTTGTCTTAGAACTTTTGGCAACGACCGGACTGTTGGGACTTTTGAGCTTTCTTTTCCTCTGCTACAAAGTTGTCCGCGAAAGACCGCTGTTTATTCCGGTCATCATAATTCTGGCGGCGGCTTTTGTTTTACCTTTTACCTTTATCAGCATTGCTCCCCTCTTTTTCCTGCTGGCAATTTACGCTGCTTTGCGCGGCTTATCTAATGACCAACGTTATTTCGATGTCGAACTGGAATTAGTCGCGTTTAAAAAAGGCTTTATTACTTTTACCAGCGGCGACGAAAGAAAAAAGGGTTATGGCAAAATTCTTCCTTATACTGTTTTTGGCCTAATTCTTATTTTAGTCGCGCTACTTGGCTTTTTAAGCTTTGACTATCTTTCCAACAACATTACTTTTGCCAAAGCTTTAACCGCCGCCAACCAAAATAACGGCCAATTGACTTACACTTACCAGAATAGCGCCGTTAACAGCTTTACCGGCAGATATAATGACGCCTATTTTCGGGTTTTCTCGCAAACCAATCTCGCCTTGGCAAATTCACTGGCAGCTTCTGTGCCACAGGGAGCGTCACCTAGCGCGCAAACCCAGCAAACAATTTATACGCTGGTACAACAATCGATTACCGCCGGCAGGCAAGCTACCACTCTTTCGCCACAAAATCCTTTGGACTGGCAAAATCTGGCGGGGATTTACCGAAGCTTGATTGGCTTTGGACAAAATGCCGATTCATTCGCTATTTTAGCCGAGCAACAGGCAATTCAATTGGATCCGGTCAATCCGCAGGAATATATCACCTTAGGGGGGATTTACTATCAATTGGGACAGTGGGATAAGGCTTTAGCTGATTTCCAACAGGCAGCCACTCTAAAATCTGATTTCCCGAATGCCTACTATAATATTGGTCACACTTTAATACAAAAAGGAGACTTAAAGGGAGCTTTGGCGCAATTTGAAACGGTGAAATCTTTGGAAACAAATGATCCAACCAATCTGGCCAAAATTACAAGTGAGATTTCAGGATTGGAAGCGCAAATAAATCAAGGCGCGCAGTCGCAAGCTGCCGGACAAACCGGTCAAACAACTCTATCAACCAATCCGCCGCAAGCTAACCTTCCAAAACAGACTCCACCGGTTAAAATTCCGGCGCCGGAAGCAACCATTATCCCAACTAAAGCGCCAACACCAACGCCAACGATTACCCCACTAACTCCCCCAACCACTGAGGGCGGAAATCCTCTTCCAACCACCACCCCGACGCAAACGCCGTAGGCGTAATTATTAATTTTTAATTTAAAATTTTTAATCAAATCCGAGTTCTTAAACTTGCCAACATGCAGTCGAGTGCATGAAAGATTGAGTGAATGCGTCAGGGGAATTCCTCGCAAACTTGTCGAGGAAGGGGTGAAATTACCCGACAAATGAACTCAATCTTGAAAGCACGAGGCAAGACTTGGCAAGAGTTTCTGTTTCTCTTGTCGGCACAAGAGAAAATAATGGTTTTTCCCACGCAAAAAACATCCTTAAAG
>DATKGX010000024.1:0-5075 GCA_035510555.1 Patescibacteria group bacterium
TTTAAAAGCCACTTCCGAAGAATCAACGTCATGATAACTTCCGTCATAAACTGTGACTTCCATGTCGACGACCGGATAACCTAATAAAATTCCGTTGTCTAAAGTTTCTTTAACGCCTTTTTCAATCGCTTTAATAAACTCGGCCGGGATTGCTCCACCCTTAATCGCGTCAATGAATTCAAAGCCTTCACCTCTTGGCTTTGGTTTAATGCGGAGCCAACAGTGGCCGTATTGCCCGCGTCCTCCGGACTGGCGGATGTATTTTCCTTCACCTTCGGCTTCCTGTTTAATCGATTCTTTATAAGCAACCTGCGGCGCGCCGACATTAGCTAAAACGCCAAACTCCCGTTTCATCCGGTCGACCATAACTTCGAGCTGCAGTTCTCCCATTCCGGAAATTATGGTTTGGTTGGTTTCATGGTTGGTTTTGATTCTGAAGGTTGGATCCTCTTCAGACAATCTCTTGAGCGCCATTCCTAATTTCTCCTGGTCTATTTTGGTTTTTGGTTCAATCGCCAAAGAAATAACCGGCTCCGGAAATGTAATTTGCTCTAAAATTATCGGCGCTTTTTCGTCGCAAAGCGTATCGCCTGTTCCGGTATCTTTAAGTCCGACCAAAGCCACTATTTCTCCGGCATAAGCTTCTTTAATCTCTTCCCTGTGGTTGGCGTGCATCAAAAGAATACGGCCGACTCTTTCGGTGGTATTTTTTGAACTGTTGTGAATATATGAACCGGCCACAATTGTCCCCGAATAAACCCGAAAATAAGTTAATTTTCCAACGTGTGGGTCAATTTGAATTTTAAACGATAAACCGGCCAGGGGTGCTGTTGCATCCGGCACTCTTTTTTCTTCGGCTCCGGTTTTTGGATTAACACCGATTGTTTCTCCAACATCTAAAGGAGATGGAAGATAATCAATAACCGCATCCAACAGTGGCTGTACTCCTTTGTTTCGAAGAGATGAACCGGCAAAAATTGGCACCAATTTATAGGCGATGACTGCCCGTCTTAAAGCCGCTTTTAATTCTTCATCAGTTATTTCATGACCGTGTAGATATTTATCGGTTAAAGCGTCGTCGGTTTCGGCAATTTTCTCAACGAGTTTGTGGCGGTATTCTTTAACTTGTTCCGCCATTTCGGCCGGAATTTCATCACTGACTTCAAATTCTGCACCAAGATTATCGTTCTTCCAAATGTATGACTTCATTTCCATTAAATGCACAACGCCCTTAAAAGTTTGCTCCGAACCAATCGGCAAAACCATAATTAAAGTGTTCGCACCAAGTCTATCTTCAATTGAGCGGACGGTAGCTAAAAAGTCCGCGCCGAGTTTATCCATTTTGTTAACAAAGCAAAGCCTTGGCACTTTATATTTATCGGCTTGTCTCCATACGGTTTCCGATTGTGACTGAACGCCTTCTTCCGCATCCAAAACGGTGATACCACCGTCTAAAACTCTTAAAGACCTTTCTACTTCGGCGGTAAAATCAACGTGACCGGGAGTATCAATGATGTTGATCCGGTAATCTTTCCAGAAAGCGGTGGTAGCGGCCGAAACAATCGTAATCCCTCTTTCTTTTTCCTGCTCCATCCAATCCATTTGGGTGTTTCCTTCGTCAATATCGCCGATTTTGTAGGTTTTTCCGGTGTAAAAAAGAATGCGCTCGGTAGTAGTGGTTTTGCCCGCGTCAATATGGGCAATAATGCCAATGTTTCTAACTTTATCTAAGGTTTTTAATCTGTCTGTTATTGTCGCTTGCGCCATAATATTAGAATACGCTAAATCTTAATGAAAATAAAACGAGTTTAGAATCTAAAGTGGCCGAAGGCTCTGTTGGCTTCTGCCATACGCATCACCGAATCTCTCTTTTTGATGGCTGCGCCTTCATTTTTGGTAGCGTCTAGAACTTCCGCGGCTAATTTTTCCGAGAAGGTATGGAAATCTTTGCTGGAGCGAGATCTCGCCGCTTCCAAAATCCACCTAATTGCCAAGCTTAGCCTTCGCTCTCCCCGAACTTCCTGCGGAACTTGATAGTTGGCGCCTCCGACTCTTTTTGATTTTACTTCAATTTTTGGGCCGACATTGTTAATGGCCGCTTCAAAAAGCACCAACGGATCGCCTTCTTTCTTAAGTAGTTCGAAGCTTTGGTAGAAAGTTTTTTCGGCCACCGACTTTTTACCATCTTTCATCATGCGGTTGATAAACTTGGTAACGAGTTTATTTTGATAAACTTTATCTTCTTCGACTTCTCTTTTAGCTACTTTTTTGTGTCTCATATTAAGCTGCCGCTCCTTCCGCTGGCGCCGGAGTCTCTGCTGGCGTTGCTGCCGGGGCCGCTCCCGCGACTCTAATTGGCCCGCCCGATTTCTTGGCTCCGTATTTGCTGCGTGAACTTTTTCTGCCTTCTACTCCCTGTAAATCAAACTTGCCGCGGATAATATGGTATTTTACACCCGGTAAATCCTTGACTCTTCCGCCTCTGACCAAAACGATTCCGTGCTCGGCCAGTGAATGTCCAACTCCCTGAATATAGGCGGTTACTTCGGACCGATTTGAAAGCTTAACTCTGGCCACTTTTCGCAGAGCCGAATTTGGTTTTTTCGGCGTCATGGTTTTGACCAAAGTAACCACTCCGCGTTTTTGTGGAGAATTTAAATCTTTATATCTTCGCTCTTTCGCATTATAGATTCTCCTTAAACCCGTCGACCGAACTTTTTTTATTTTTCTATGTCTGCCTTGTTTGGCAAGTTGTGATAAAGTTGGCATATTAAACTACTTCTGGAATAGTTCCCTCAACCGGAATTAATCTTCCAATAATAACATTTTCTTTAAGTCCGACCAAATTATCTTCCGCTCCCTCAAGCGCCGCGTCGGTTAAAACCTTTGTGGTTTCTTGGAAGGATGAAGCCGAAAGCCAAGAGTCTGAGAATAAAGATGACTTAGTAATGCCCAAGATGGTTTGTCTGGCTGTGGCCGGTTCTCCGCCTTGAGAGAGAACCTCGGCATTAATTTGTTCAAAGCGGGTACGAGTGATAAAGTCACCCGGAATTAAAGCTGTATCTCCGACTGTTTCGATAATTACTTTGTCGGACATTTTGCGCAAAATGACTTCGAAATGCTTGTCGTTAATGCCGATTCCCTGCGACTCATAAACCTTTTGCGCCTCACCGATAACGTAGCGTTGTCCGTCAATTAAACCTTTGATTTTTAAGACTTCTTTCGGATCAAGATAACCTTGCGCCAATTGAGTGCCGGCCAAAATTTCATCGCCGTCTGAAACATTTAAGGTTGATGCCATCGGCACGAAGTACTCTTTTTCGTCGGCCGGTTTGGCTTTAGAGTTTTTAACGGTAATGACATAGCCGTCTTCACCTGTTTCCAATGTCACTTTTCCGGTTAACTCCGATACCGGCGATAAATTCTTGGGAGTACGCATTTCAAACAGCTCTTCAACTCTTGGCAACCCTTGAGTAACATCACTCATAACGACTCCGCCAAAATGTCTAACCCGCATGGTTAACTGGGTTCCCGGTTCTCCAATTGACTGGGCGGCGATTACGCCAACCGGTACTCCTAAAGCCACTGTTCTCTTGGTTGAGAAATCCCAACCATAACACCTGGCGCAAATTCCGTATTCCAATTTACAAGTAATGGCGCTTCTAACGATTACTTCTGTTATTTCGCCGTCGAGGATTTGTTTAGCTTTTTCTTCGTTAATTTCTTCTCCGGCTTTAACAATTTCTTTTTTGTTTTTCTTGGAAACGATTTTTTCCGCCGCGTATCTTCCGGTTAATCGATCCGCAAATGTCGCTGTTCTCCCAACCTCATCTTTAACAATTGAAATTCCTTCGGTTGTGCCACAATCATCCGCTCTGGTAATGACATCGTGGGAAACATCAACCAATCTCCTTGTTAAATATCCGGCGTTAGCAGTTTTTAAAGCTGAATCGGTCAAACCTTTTCTTGAACCTCTGGCCGAAGCAACATATTCAAAAATAGAAAGTCCTTCTCGGAAATTGGATTTGATTGGTAATTCGACAATCTTACCTAATGGATCCAAAATAAGTCCTCTCATGGCTGAAAGTTGTTTGAGCTGTTCTTTTCCGGCTCTGGCTCCTTCGGAATCAATAATTACCTTAATCATGTTGTCTGACTTGAGATTATTCCAGGTTAAATCAGCGATGTGATCGGTAGTCTTAAGCCAAATGTCATTAGAAAGCCTTTTTCGCTCATCGGCGGTAATCAATCCCTCTTGATAATCTGCTTCCACTCCTTTTACTTTACCTTCCGCTTCGGCGATTAACCCATTTTTCTCCGGAACCATTTGGTTGTCAAAAACCGAAACCGAAATGCCTGAAACAGTCGAACCGTAGAATCCGAGCGATTTAATGCTATCAATCATCGCTTCAACCTCTTCCGAGCTGTATTTCTTAATCGCAATCGTGATGAGTCTTTTGATTCCTGACGCCTTAATCGGCTCGTTGATAAACCCAAATTCTTTCGGCAATCTTTCGTTAAGCATTAGTCTTCCGACTGTGGTTTCAAGCAATTCTTTATCAACCCGAACATTGATTGGTTCCCTTAATTTAATTTTGCCCAAGGAAAAAGATAAGAAAGCTTCGTTAGCTACACCAAAAGTCGGCAATTCTTCTTTTCGGGAAGACTCATCAATGGTGGTTAAGTAGAAAACTCCCACCGCCATTTCTTTGTTTGGAAGCGTAATTGGGCTTCCGTCGGCCGGCTTAAGCAGGTTATGTCTTGGCATCATCAAAGTAATCGCTTCCTCTTGGGCTTTGGCAGACAACGGAATATGCACAGCCATCTGGTCTCCGTCAAAATCAGCGTTGTAACCGGCACAAACACAAGGATGCAGAGCAATTGCGCTACCTTCAATCAACACAGGGTAGAAAGCCTGAATTCCCAATTTATGGAGTGTCGGCGCGCGGTTTAAAAGCACCGGGTGATTCTTGGTGATTTCTTCTAAAATATCAAAAACTTCAGGGCTTCTTTTCTCGATGAACCGTTTGGCGCTCTTGATATTTGGAGCGTAGCCTCTGACAATTACCTCGCGT
>DATKGX010000025.1:0-24506 GCA_035510555.1 Patescibacteria group bacterium
TCCGTATTTATGCGCCGTCTTAACCACGTGTTCAAAGGCCCACAGGGCAGCCGGATACATTTCGTTAAATTCACTAGCAACTTCGGAATTATCCCTGTCTGTTCCCATTACCAGCATGGTTAAATCATTCGAGCCAATCGAAACGCCGTCAATGCCGACCTCAATAAATTTTTCAAACATAATGACGTTGGAAGGAATTTCCACCATCATCCATAATTTGAAAGTTGCTGAACGCTCCAAACCTGCTTCATTAATCAGTTTTTTAACAGCCACTAATTCTTCCACTGTCCGCACAAACGGAATCATAATCCATAAGTTTTTAAAACCCATTTTATTGCGCACTATCTTGATTGCCTCCAACTCTAATTTAAAAACTTCGGGGTCGTGAATATAACGAAACGCTCCCCGAAACCCAAGCATCGGATTACTTTCTTCCGGCTCAAAATCCTTGCCTCCGACTAAATTACGGTATTCGTTGGTTTTAAAATCCGAAGCGCGGTAAACCACCGGCCGGGGATCAAAAGCCGAGCAGAATTTGCCCAAATCTTCAGCTAATCTGGCAATGAACTCGTGGCGTTTGCCATCCCTAATCATCTTTTTCGGATGCACGCCAATGCCGGCCATCATAAACTCTGCCCGCAACAGTCCTACACCATCAACATTCCGCTTGGCAATATCTTCAGCCAAATCGGGTTCGGCTAAATTGATGTATAGTTTCGTGGCGGTTTTGGCGTTTAAGTAAGGATTGTCAACGTGTCGGGTTTGCTTGGTCGCAAATCCGCCTTTATAGATTTCGCCGGTTGTGCCGTTGACAGTAATGACATTGCCGGTTTTAATGATTTTAGTGGCTTTAACTGTGCCGACCACCGCAGGAACACCCAGTTCTCGGGAAACTATGGCCGCATGGGAAGTCCGGCCGCCGCTGTCGGTAATAATGGCTACCGCTTTTTTCATGGCCGGCACAAAATCGGGATTAGTTTCGGGCGCAACCAATACATCTCCAGGTATTACTTTATTTATATCTTTGGCGGATAGTATAACTTTTGCCGGACCGGCAGCAATTCCCGGGCTGGCCGGATCACCTTTAAGAATTACGTCTGACGCAGTAATTTTATCGACCAACACAACATCATTAGTCGTTTTTGTGGTTGTCACTGAACGGGTTTGAACAATATAGATTTGATTCTTCTCAATTGCCCATTCCACATCTTGGGGAAAGTAATAATGTTTTTCCAATTTCTCTCCAAGTTTTGCTAAAGCCACAATTTGCGCATCCGAGATTTTTTGTTTAATACCTTCTTTTTGCGAGAGCTTCACTTCTTTGTTCTTTGTAGCGACTTTTATCAGCTTTTTATGCTGCAGGGAAAACTTTTTATTCATTATGGAAAAGTCGGACTTCAAAACCTCATAATGGTCAGGATTTTCCTCTCCTTGCACAATCATTTCGCCTAACCCGTAAATCGACTCGATGACAATTTTTGATTTGTCATTGGTAACAGGATCAATTGTGAACATGACGCCAGACTGCTCCGACTCGATCATTTTCTCAACTACCAACGCAATGCCGACCAAAATATGGTCAAAATGTTGTTGGTGGCGGTAAAATATCGCCCGTGCGTCAAAGAGCGATGCCCAACCCTGTTTAATTTTTTCTAAAAGCACCGCATCACCCTTAACATTTAGGAATGTTTCCTGGGCGCCGGCAAATGAGGCATTAACCAAATCTTCGGCCGTTGCGGACGATCGGACAGCCACCAACGGATATTCCAAAGCGCCGCCAAGCTTGTTATAGGCAGTAACGATTTGCTTCGCTAATTCATCGGAAAGTTTACCTTCCCGAATTAGTTTTTTCAACTGCTTGGACACCTGATCTAATGATTTTGAGTTTTCAAACTTGGTAGTAGATAATAAATGTTTGATTTTTACATCCAGCTGGTTGTCTTTAATAAACGTGTAATAAGCTCTGGAGGTAACCACAAATCCGTTGGGAACGGGGAAGCCGGCATTGGCCATTTCGCCGAGATTTGCGCCTTTACCACCAACTAAAGCAACGTCATTTTTATCAATTTCGGAAAACCACGCAACAAACTTAGGCATTAAACTTATTATGGGAGAAATCTACAAAATTATCAAGCGGTTATTCTTTTTTCAGAGGATATGTGGAGGCTTCGATGATTTGAATGTCGGGAACTCTTTTGTATTTTGGATTTTTAACCAGTTTTGGTTGGCCGTTTTCTTCAATCACGTAATAACAAAAACCCTGCATTTTCTTCACCGCTTCATAATCGGCATGTCCGGGCATAGAAACAGGATTGGCTTCGTCAAAATTAACAGGGGAGTCATCAGCGGTGACAAAATAGGTTTTTGAAATATTCACTACCAAATGACCCCACTCGGAAGGAATATAGATTGAATCTCCGGGCTTAACATGAACCGCGTAAGCTTCTTCGATTTCGTCGTCAAGATAATTACCGCTTTGATCCAGCGCCCGCTTTTGTAGGATTGCTACTCCTTCTCCAAAAATTATCCAATAAGTTTCATCTAGCTTGCCAACATGATAGTGTCCGTAGGTTTTTATATATTCGCCGCCAATTATTCCCGGCTCCCAGACTGTAATGTTTCGTTGTGCGCTTCCGCCTCTAACCATGTGGTATTGAATTTCCGGACCTGGAGCATTTTGATCCATTAAAACATCCTGCATTTTTTCATAAGTCCTTGGTGCATAGTGTTTAGTTGTAAAGTCTTGTTTCATAAATCTTTACGTTCTTCTTTTCTTAACTCTTCTGTCTCGTCGGGTCTTTTATAATCGTCTTCCAGTCGAAAAGTTGTGCCGATTTCCGGCGTTGAAACTTCCAAGACATCGCAATCAGTTATTCCAACTAGTCTGTGTCTCTGACCGATTGAGCAACTATAGCCTTTGCCATTTTCTAACTCGGTCTCAATTAATTCACCATTTTGATTATCCCAAATAACTTTAGCTTGGCCACTCAGCAAAAACCAACTTTCTTGTTTTTGGTCGTGAACCTGAAGCGAAAGTCTTTTTCCGGCCCTAATATGCAAAACTTTTCCCATGTAGGGCTTATCCTCCGGCACCCAATGAATTTCCCATCCCCACGGCTTTTCAATTCTCTTGGCAAAAGGGAAGTTATTGAATTTTGTCTTATTAAACTTACTTAAATCAATCATATTAATGTCCGGTTGTATCCCAATCTTTACTGACAACCTCAAATTTGTCAAGCTTTTGTTTAAATAATTCTTCGACTTTTTTTAATCCATCTTTAGTTTTTGATTCAAATCTAAGCACCAACGTCGGGGTATTTGATGAAGCTCTGACTAAACCCCACCCATCATCCGTGTAGACGCGAGCCCCATTTATATCAACTACGCGATAACCTTCGTCTTTAAACTCTTTAGTGAGTGCGTCAACGACCTTGTACTTATCTAAATCAGTTGTCTTAACCTGAATAGTTGGAGTTGAAACATAGTAGGGAGTTGTGGCAATAATTTCTGACATTGTTTTGTCTTCGGAAGAAAGGAATTCTAGCATTTTAAGCGCTGCAAATAATCCGTCGTCAAAGCCGTAAAAATCGTCAACGAAGAAAATATGCCCGCTCATTTCTCCGGCCATCGCTGCTTTTTCCTCCGCCAGCTTTGACTTTATGTAAGAATGTCCTGTTTTCCACATAATTGGAATTCCACCGTGGGCTTTAATGTCTTCGGGCAATGCCTCCGATACTTTCACGTCAAAAATTATTTTAGCACCGGGATGTTTCTTTAAAACCAATCTTGACAAAAGAATTATATATCTATCGGGCCAAATCGTATTGCCTTTTTCATCCACCAACCCCAATCTGTCACCGTCTCCGTCAAAAGCAAACCCGAAATCGCATTTATTCTCAACCGTTTGTTTACCAGTATCGTCCATCATCGCGGTACCGTCGGGGTTTGGTGTATAGTTAGGGTAGGAAGAGTCAACGTTTGTAAAATGCTCGACTATTTCACAACCGGTTTGTTTAAGAGCTTTAACATATACTGGTCCTGCCGTTCCATTACCGGTATTGACTAAAATTTTGAATTTCTTGGTGATATTAGCTCGAGACAGTAAATCTTCAATGTATGCATCTTCAATATTTTCTTTTCTTACCGATCCACTGCCGCTTGCGAATTGCTCCTTAGCAATTATGTCGTAAACTTCCTGCAATTCGGCGGTTAGTAACGTGTATGAATAATCTGTGCCTAGCTTGACGCCGTTCCAGCCGACGGGATTGTGCGAGGCAGTGACGGTTAACAAACCTTTAACTTTTAGGTAATATTGCGCCCAATATCCCATTGGCGTTGTAATTGTACCGATATCGATAACATTAACTCCGCATTCAGTTAAACCCTTTATGGCGTTCGCGTGGAAACTTTCCGAAGTTCGTCTTGCGTCATGTCCAACCAAAGCAGTATCAATCCCGCGTTTTTTTAGAAAAGTGCCAAATCCTCGGCCAATATAATACATTGAAGTGTCATTGAGTTCGTTATCAGCTTCGCGGCCGCGCAAGTCATATTCGCGAAACATCGTTTTATTAAGAAGTGGCATAACTTATTTATCTTATAAATCGGCTAGGAAAAAGTCAATGGACCGCTCCAGTGAATAGGGGATTTTGCCGGTTTTTAAGGCTAAATCTATCTCGAACAATTTTTGATAAGTACTTTTAAGCTTTTCTTCGCCAAACGTCTTGGCTTGTCTTTGCATTTTGCCTAATTGCCACGGCGCCATTCTTTTAACCTCGTCTATTCTATCCACTCCTTCCTGCCCGAGCATTATCCTAAATTGTCTGACCAGCATGAAGAAAATTAATTCAGGTTCCATAGTTTGTTTTAATTCGTGAAAAAGTTTAATGAGAATTTCGCAGTTGCCGGGTTTAAGATTATCTAAGAAAATAAATAGAGTTTGTGGAAAAGAAAAAGTTTTTACTGTCGCATTTTTCAAAAGTGCCTGGGCAGTTTTGGACAATTCAGTCGGTTCCCAAAAAATAATCGACAAATTCTGATTGTTATTTACGTATTCAACAATTTTTTTAGTTTCAGTTGCGATCGATTTATTTTTAGTAAAAAAGTTTTCAATTAAAATAGTTTGTTCGCTACCAAATAAAGATTTGTTTTCGGCGTTTTGGAAAAGAGAATCAAGCGTTAATCCTTCACCTTCCAATAAAATAGGGTCAATTAGCTTATTCTTCTCTTCAAAATAAAAATTTCGGGAAGTTGCTAAATCATTACCATGAATCAATAACAGCATATTATTTGTTAATTATAGCTCTTCGGTATTCGTCAAAAAGCGCATTGGCAGTTCTTCCTAAATGCCGGCTTTGTGTTACGTGCGGCACTAAAGCGCCGGAAAAATTCCGCGGAATATGCAAAAGTTCGTGAATTAATACTCTGATTTTTTCCTCCGGCTCTAATTTATCGTAATGTCTTGATAGGACCTCAATGACGTAAGCCGGTTCAAGTCCTAAAGCATCTTGAAAAATTTTTGGGAAAGACCAAATCCGTGCGTAGGAACGGGATTTTGAACCAAGCGTACGGTAGCAAAAAATTTTATTAGCTTTTATGTACGGTAAGTCAATCACTTTTAGAATTTGACTAACATCCCGTTTGACGTCCGGCGCCTTTTGCCAACCGAGTTTAGACTCTTGAACTTTTGTTTGTGAAGTTTTAATTCTCATTATGTGTGTTTATCCGCTACGTAGGATGCCGCGTAAGCATTCGGCTTAGTTTTGGCCACAAAACCGTTGCCTGTAACCATTCCAACCACTTCCTTAATCATATTGCGGGTTTCCCCGTGTTCGCCGACGTCAACGTGAATTTCCAAATTGTAGTTTGGCTCCTTGCCGTTTAAGTGTTTGCGGAAAAGTGGCATAAAAAATGTCGCAAAATTTAGGGAAGTCAGTGTTTCGGTATAAATTTTCTCGCGCAGAGAATGAATGTTTTTAACCGTTTGCCTTCGCCAAAAGTATTGCCCTCCAAAACCTTTACGATGAATTACAATGGCGGTGACTAAATTGATATCTTTTGTTCCGTCGATTGGTTTCTTGGAATCCGTTTTTTCGTGCGAGTCAGTTCCTATAACCAAACTGTATTCTGCTTCTGAATCTTCCTCCAAGAATTTTTGAATATTACCGATAATTTCATCAACATCTTGTTTGCCGTAGGTTTCGCTTTGGAAGATTTCGTCTGTTAAATCGGGTATCATAAATACTTAAGCAGGTGTAAATTATAGCACAAATTACACCCCAAGCAGCCATTTAAAGAAGGCTTTCGACGACTGATTAATTTCTTTATAGACCGACTCCACCGGATATTTCAGATTAAATTTTTCAATCGGCAGGAAAGCGCTCTGGGGAATCGTTGGTTCTTTCGGAACATAATCGATTTGCGGCTTACCCTTAACCTTCGCCAAGTTTTTATAGGTATTATAAATCGGGGTAGGGCTGCCGTTTTTTAAAAAAGTGAATTGCACAAAGGGCCCATCGTCGGCGCGTAGAATAAACGGCGTCACCGCTATTACCTGCGGATCGCTCCAATAGTCAGTAAAAGCTTGTGTATAATAGTCGGCTTGCGTTGCATCGGAAACTTTGTCCGAAGTCCAACCGGTTTCGGTAATAAATACCGGCATTTTTTTACCCGTTAGTTGATACACAAGATCACTTTGATAAGCAAAGCTGTCAATTCCCATCCTGTAAGTTGAAGGTGTTGCCGCAAATCCGGGATTTGGATAAGAATGGCTGGCAATTCCGTCAATTTCGGCAAAGATTCCCGGAACCGAGTCATTCATTTCCTGCATAAAGCTATATTCGTCAATTGCTTGTCCTGTGATGTTAGCAGCGCCGTTATCCAGTCCAGCCGCAATCACAAAAAAATTGGGGTTTGTTTGTTTAAATATTTTGGTGGCGTAATCAAGAATTTGCGCGTAAGTGGTTGGGTCCGGAGTTCCACCCCACTCGTCACCCCGGTTAGGTTCATTAAAAACGACTATGTAACGGTTTTTGGTTGGCCAATTTAGAGAGTTAAGGAAATTGGAAAAATCCAAAACATCGAATTTAGAAGGCTCGGACCAAGAGCTTTTTACAAAGTAATCGCCGGTGGTAGCCAAGCGGATAATTGGGATGAGGTGTCTTCTGGCGCAATCGTCCATAAACTTTTGCCACTTGCCGATGTTTTTATCAGAAACTTGAATCGGAATCGTCACATAGCCCCAATCTCCACCGCCGGAATTAACTAGCGGTGCGGCATCGGAAACTTCTTCGGGAAACAAGATGTGAATGCCAAATTTATTGTTTGGAGTAGATAAAGGATCATAAGTCGCGTATGAGGTATTCAAATATGCGCTTATTAGAGTCAACAATAGTAACAATGCTAACAATTTAGCAATTTTTATTCTAAGGTTTTTCATATCATCCCATTTTACACCAAACAACCACCCTAAATCGAGGAATATCTGCCGAAGAGGCCGGTGGAGAGTAATCTGCCGTTTGATTTTTGCTCGAGTGCCAATTCTCCATATTCAATATTCTCTTTTTTAAGCCCTAAATAATCTTCCATGGTATTAACCAACATTAAAGAGCTAGAAGAAATTGCGTAAGCATTTACGATTACGAATAGGGGATTTTGACTTAAGATTTTTTTGCAGTTTTCTAAAAGCTGCGGAAAACTTTTATTAAAATCCCATGTTTCTCCGTTTGGTCCGTGCCCGTAAACCGGCGGATCCATAATAATGGCATCGTAAGTATTGCCGCGTCTGGCTTCCCTGGCCGTGAACTCAGTAGCGTCATCCAATAACCAGCGGATTGGTTTATCAGAAAGTCCTGAGAGCGTTTGATTTTCGCGGGCCCAGGTGATTGACGGTTTTGAGCCATCCACATGAGTCACTTTAGCACCGGCTTCTGCCGCCACTAAGCTGGCGATGCCCGTATAACCAAACAGATTGAGAACACTTACTTGTTTCTGAGCTTTTAGAATTTTATCCTTGATAAATTCCCAGTTGAGAACTTGTTCCGGAAACACTCCTGTATGCTTAAAAGGCGTTAGCTTGGCGTAGAACTTGAGCTCATTATATCCAAGTATCCATTTATCCGGCATCTGCGTTTTCTTTTGCCAAGTATCATTTTCAAAAATTCCATCAGCCATTTGCCATTTGCCATCAACTAGTGTTGGTTTCCAAATTGCTTGCGGATCAGGTTTGATAATAATATATTGACCAAACCTTTCCAAACGCGCCCCGTTTCCGCTATCCAAAAGTTCGTAATCTTGCCAACCAGTTGTCTTAAGAAGTTGCATAAGGAAATCTTATCACAAAATGGTAAAATAGAAACATGTTAATCGACGAAACCACAATTACAGTTAAAGCCGGTAACGGTGGCAGGGGTGCGGCAAGCTTTAAAAGGAACGCTCAAACTGCCAAAGGTGGACCTGATGGCGGCAACGGCGGCAATGGTGGAAGTGTTTATGCTCAAGGCATTGACGACATTATGGCGCTGGCGGAATTTAGGTATAAAAAAAGCGTTCGTGGCGAAGACGGGGTAAATGGCGGAAAACAAAATTTGTACGGGAGAAACGGTAAGGAGCTAGTTGTTTTCTTTCCCATCGGTACATTAATTACGGCCTTGGATACTAAGCAAAGTTTTGAAATTCTTGATACAACCACTAAAATTTTGCTTGCACAGGGCGGAAAAGGCGGCAGAGGCAATAACGAATTTAAAACCGCTACTAATCAAACGCCTTACTACGCGGAAAAAGGCGAGCCGGGGGAACAGAAAAGATTCTTTCTGGAACTTAAACTAATTGCCGACGTTGGCTTAATCGGACTACCAAACTCCGGCAAAAGCTCACTTTTAGACGCGTTAACCAACGCGCATCCCAAAATTGGCGATTATCCGTTTACCACGCTTGAACCAAATCTTGGCGTGTTAGATGGATTAATTATTGCCGACATTCCGGGACTAATTGAGGGAGCGTCGGAGGGCAGGGGACTGGGCGACAAATTTTTGCGGCACGTCGAAAAAACCAAAGTCTTAATACACTGCTTAGATTGCCAGTCGGAGAATTTTGCGGGGGATTACGAAACGGTCCGTAAGGAGTTAAAAGAATACAAAAGCGATTTAACAGTTAAAAACGAGTTATTGGTTCTGACGAAATCTGATCTGGTTGATTTAAAAGAGGTTCAGAAACTACTAAAAATTGCCGGCAAGTTAAATAAAAATAATTTAGTGGTATCTATTTATGATGACCAGAGTCTTGCAGAGCTTAAAACCAAAGTCCTCGCGCTAGCCCAAAAATAGCCGCAAAAAAACCCCTTGCGGGGTCTTTTCGGGGTAATTAACCTTGCGGCTAATCTCCTGCCTCTTCGTACTTTCGTATTCGAAGGTAAAAAGCATTATATATACATATTCAGCCTTTGTCAACTAGGACGATGTGCGTCAAAATGTAGCAAAATTGGCATATATGTACTTTTAGCACGTAACCCAAAGCTAATTTAGCTTCGCTTCACTTTTTACAATATTAGATATTGACAGCACGTAATAAAGAGCGCATAATTAGCTCATGAATAAGAAATTTAGCCTCAAAAGTCTCCTCAAAAAGTATCCCAATGACGATGCATGTTTATTGGAAATTTACAAGAAAAGATATCCTAAAGGAGTTCAATGCTCAGGCTGTAAAAGATTAACGGAATATTATCCGTTAACAGGCAGAACTACTTTTTCTTGCGGTTTCTGCGCTACACAATTGAGTCCCCTTACTGATACTATTTTTAGTAAATCAGCAGTATCCCTAAGACTTTGGTTTTATGCAATGTTTCTTATGGTTAAAACCCGATCCGGCATTTCAGCCAAACAACTGGAAAGAGAGCTAGGCGTTTCCTATAAAACCGCTCACAGAATGTTTAAAATGATTAGGAAATTAATGGAGCAGGATGGAGATATGTTAAACGGAATTGTTGAAATAGATGAAACCTACGTCGGTGGCAAAGGCACTAACAGAGCCCATGAGTGGCGTACAGATGTTAAGAAAGAGATTATTTGGGGTGCAGTTGAGAGAAAAGGAAAAGCCTACTTAAAACACATTCCTGATACAGGCAAATATACTCTAATTAAACAACTAAAGGAAAATGTTAAAACAACCGCACATATAATGTCCGACGAGCTTCCTGCGTATAAATACTTATACGATTATGGTTTTTATAATCACCATGCTGTTAATCATTCAATGAGTGAGTATGGTAGAGGATTAGTTTACAACAACACTATTGAGGGCGTATGGTCGCAATTTAAAAGAGGTATCTTAGGAGTTTATCGACACGTTTCCAAAGAGTATTTACAGGATTATGTTAATGAATATGCTTTTAGATATAATTACCGAAATTTAGAGAATAGTATGTTTGATGTTTTACTTAATCGTGTTGTGGTTTTGAAGCCCGCTTAATTAGTTCTAGGAAGTCTTTTTTATCTACACTTATATTTTGCTTAATTCTTTTTTGGATCTCTTTTCTTTTAATGTTGAATTTTGTCTTTTTCATATTTTTTATTATACACTTTATTGTTTTATTTCAATTTGCACGTCCTCTTATATTTATATAAGTATAAAGAGGATGCGCATTCGTAAATTTTAGCCTCAAAACTAACCGTTATTTTGTACCTACGCGTAAGTACATTTTGCTTGTCCAATTATTAATGGATGGAAAACTTCCGTAAATTGGTATTACGGGACTTCTTAAAAGTTATCTACGAAAATGAGCACTAAAGGGTTTTGGGGATGCTTGCGCATACCATGCTACATTTATTGTCTCACCCGTATTAGGATAATATTGGCGACTACGCAAGAAACTAAGCCCTGGAATCGTTTGGCTTGGATAAGAAAGAGTTTCATTAACAGTGCCATCAAAAATCTCTTCTATGCTCTCTCTAACTCTACCATGTCTATCACGGTATGGCTCAGTAATATCCGGGTCCATGCCAAAGCGTCTCATGGCTTCAAATCCTGTTTCCTGTAATTTGCCTTTTTGATACTTAACTGCTCCATGTCCAATAAAAACTAATTCTCCAGCTTCTATTGAAAACAAAGGAAAATTGCAGGCTGGGTAGCTTCTTATTCCTGCGATGCGCTCGGTAACTTCACGGGCGGCTGACAGGCTTGTCCTAAGAGCAACTTGCACCTGTCTATCTGTAAATACCGGATGATGATCTACTAATTCTTGTGGGCCTCTTCGTAAAGTTTCTACATCAATCATAAATTACTTAAATTATATATACACCCTAATATAGTAAATTGCAAGATTTCTTTAAAAATGTGCATAAGAACATTACGTGCTTAGACTACATAAGAGCCGCAAAATTAGATTTATTTTTCTCTGGAGTCAAATATAAGTGTTGCGGCACTATGAACAATTTCGTCAATTTTATCTGGATCTTGACCTTCGGCTAATTCTAAATCTCTTGCTTCTTCGATAAAATTACCTAATCTACTTACTAGATATATATCTTTCCCTCTAAAGGTTGCTGTTAAATGAGCAGGCCTGCCCGACAGACGTGCAAACGTTATACTTTGAACATCTACACCCGGCCTTCTTAGCAATTCGGTAAAGGCTTCCAGATAATGTGGGGCAGAAGACGAATCTACATCAAATTGGAAATCGCCGTCGTTGTGTTCATTTCCCTCCACTGCTCCGGTTGTTTCTCTTGATTGTCTTTCATTCATGCGGTGATTATATTATAGGTCAACTTTATTGTCAAGTCTTATAAATCACACGCTCTAAAAGCTAAGCTTACGTGTCTAGACTATATATGAACCCCAAAATTGGCATATTTAAGCAAGTAACCTATGGCTAATTTAGCTTCATTTATGTTACTCACTTTGCAGCGCTTGAGGCATTTTGTATTTCTAGTTGGTGTGCCTAACTGCCATATTGAATATTGTGTAATAATTCTGCGTCATATTCCATACCTCCAAAAAACAGCTGTTTGTAATAATCATAAATAGCTTGAGCTTTCGGATATTTCTTTAAGAGTGCATCTGCGTTGTCTATGTTACCCACGTAATCAGAAGACAGGTATCCATTACCATCTAAAATAGGACCAACAGCATTCATAAAACTTAGGTATCCGTCAACGTATAATTGAGAAAGACCCGCTATTCCTTCTCCGTACATCTGTCCTGGAACAAATGAGCTAAAAGTTGACAAAGCTGCTTTTTGAACATCAGTAAATTTTGGATAATTAGAACGTAAACCCTGTTTATTGGCAAAGTAAGCTTTCATGTCAGGGAGCTCAGCAAGATTTTTATCTCCTAATATATCCCTAACTCTTAACCAAGCAATATTTTTCAAAACCTCATCCCAAGAATGACTTGCTTCATGGATAAGTAAAGAAAAAGTTCCTTTCCTGTCTTTGGGGTTAATTCCGTCTTTTTTGGTTTCGATCATTCTAGTGCGTGGAACCTCTTGTCCTGATAAAACGTGTCCATCTAAATCTTTAAGATCATTCTCCCGTAAGATAATTCCAAATCTTTGTGGATATATGGGTAGCAATATTACTTTAGGCATATAACTAACTAATTCCCTTAATAAAATAAGCTGTTCCATATCAAATCCAACTTTGGTGTCCTGCCAATTATCAATTCCGAGCTCAGTAACTTGATCGCCTGATAAATATCGATGAGCATACTCTCGCGCTTGCTGAACGCTAAAAATATTAATGTTATACGTTGCCTCTATATCCATTATTATTGCCGCTTCTTCTTTTGAATAAAGAGATGGATCCGGTATTGCTACGTTTTCCGGAGAATAGATAGAAAGATCAGGCAGGGGTGGTTGCGGCTGCGCAGTTTCGGTTTCCCCAATAGTTGGAGTAGGTGTTTCCGTTGGGGCTGGCGATGGACTGGGAGACTCGGTTGGAGTAGGTGTTTGCGGCGCTGTTAAACTAAATATTTTAGTAAGACTAGAACCAACCGCTGCTCCCACAGCAAGCAACGCAATCCTCTTTAATAATTTTCGTCTGGTCGGATCAGCAACGGCATCAACGTCTTTTATTCCTTTAGCGCCACCAACATTATCTTGTTGATTTAGACCATTAACGGATGGCGTGCTGTCTAGTGGTGTTTCATTCGCCATATCCTTTCAAGTATATCTACAATTTATGACCATAGTCAAACTAGATGGTTAATTTAGCTATGGACTAAGTGTTTAGGCTATATATGAGTCCCAATATTAATTTATTGCTACTTTCCTAATGATTAAAAAACATGATATTATATTTTTTATGACAGAGGAAGTATGTCCTAAATGCGGTGCGCCGCTCTCACCAATTACCGAGACTGCTACGGGAAGAAAATTGCAACGTTGTTCAAAGGGCAATTGGAATCCGGAAACGAAAAAGAATGAAGGTTGTGATTATGTTAAATGGATTGCGATTGAACCTCAAGAATTAGATGAGAAATGTCCGAAGTGCGGATCGGCTTTAATTTTGCAAGTTACACGCTTTGGCAAAAAAATGAAAAAGTGCAGCGCCGGTAGTTGGGACAAAGAAACCAAAAAAGCCATCGGCTGCGACTACGTTGAGTGGATTAACGGCACAACGGAACCAACGGATGAGGAATGTCCGGAATGCGGCAAGCCGCTGGTTATTTTTACCACCAATTCCGGAAAGCGGATGAAAAAATGTTCAACGGCGGGGTGGGACAGCGCTAAAAGAGTTGCGACAGGTTGTACTTATGTAAAATGGTTAAATGCCACTCCTGTAAAACAAGAAGAAGATAGTGGCGGTGAAGAATTCTTGCCTCCAGAGCCCGAAGGAAATTAGCTACTATTTAGGTGCCTCACACGAGTTTACCTAAAATTACTCGAACTAGGCTTAGTATATCCAGAAAAGGAGGTAAAGTGAAACATCTAGTAAATTGACTAACAAAATCATATAGGATATAATTCTCCGATTATGAGCGAAACAGAATTATTCAAAAAAGAGAATGCTAATACGCTTGAACCCATATGGCAAACAAATCCTCATGCCGTTTCATATAAGGGAGAACGCGGCCCCGGATGTCCGGTAAATTGTGCTTATTGTAATCAAAATTTTTTTAATTACGGACCTGAATCGGGAAGATCTGTCGATGTTGTCAATACTAACGTTGCCTATGGCATTGCTGTGAATACCTATATGAGAGTAGGAAATCATCTCATCGCAGAGGTAACAGCCCAAGACGCTATTTCGACACTTTTAAAGAACCCTGTTTACTCTAAAAATCAGGCTCTTGTGTTTGAAAACTTTACAGAACCTGGACTCAATTGGAAAAAAACTTTAAAGATGATGCGATTAGCGATAGAAGAAGGACATTATGGAGCTCTTTTAGCAATCACTAAACTTCCCTTAAGCGATGACGATATTGGCGATCTACAAAAGCTACAGCACGAGGGTGGATTCCCGATTATTGGGGTAAGTTATGCTAATCTTCCCCAAGAGCTTGAGCCCGGCAGTAATGGAAAATTGCGAGTTAGGACAATGAAAAGACTTTATGAAGCCGGAATACCGGTTATCCATTCATTGAGACCTCTAATAGCAGGCATAAACATTGGTGAAGAGGAAATAGAAGCGGTTGTTAAAGAAACACTTCCTTATTCTACAGTTATTGTACCGGGTGGACTTGTAGTCGATCCGGTTATTTTACCTACATTTGAATTACGGGGATATCCCCTTACTTCTATCTATTCAAAGACTAAATATTCAGGGGTGGATGTTTTTCCAGATGAAGAAGTTCTATTTGGAATTGCGAATAAAGTTAAAGATGAACAAGGACTCTCGACTCCTATACATAAATATATGAGTTGTGCCATATCTCTAGTTATGACTGATTTTTACAGAAAACCTACCGTAGATAGAGTGGCTCATTGGGCAGGCATCGGAGAAAATGCAAACCGTTGGAATGAATGTAATAAGTGGTGTCCAGGAGATCAAATAGATGTCTGCAAAAATGCCTCTAGGGTTGACTCTTCTATCGTAGTAAATCGTGCACAAGAAAAGCTTGCTGACTTGGGTTTTAATGATCTTGTTATTCGTCCTGTATCAACACGGGATGGATTGCTTGTTGTCGAGAAAGGCATGCTTCCGAGGCATATCTTATATGTTTTAACTGAATCTTGCGGATGGTATGTAAATAATTTACCAGATAGGGAACAACTCCTTGATAAATCAACTCAGGTCGCTAAAGATAAGCTTGGTATTGATCTAGAATCAATTTTCGTTGATTGCAAACTAGTTGATGATATTTGGGAGATAGTAGTTAAAAACATTGACGAAGAAAAGTTAAATAATTTAACGAAGTGGTTACGTGGATCTCTCATGACACAGATAGTTTTATCGTTAACGAAGGAATAACGTCTATCGGTAAAAAAGTGAGCCGGGTGGTACATGCTCCGCTTTGCGTCCAGCATCGCGCTTCGCTTGAGATTCGGGACAAACCTCATCAGGTCATTAAAAAATCCCCTATGCAAAAGCATCAGGGATTTTTCAGTGAGCTGAAAGATTGCGACTTCAAACTAATTATTCAACAATATTCCCAACTTCAACAGGTTTTTTCAGAGGTATATATTTAGTTATAAGCTGGCTCTAGCTGACTATGTGGGAACTTTTTAAGTTAAGAGGTCAAGAGGAGATCTACATTCTTTTTATATTGATATTTTTTATTTGCGCATGTTCTGCCCCATCTGCACGAAAACCGATCATTCCAAAACTATTTCTAAATGGAATCTTTGTATTGTTAACATTACTAGTTCTTTGAGGATCGTAAGTGTTGCTACTTACTCTTTCAAAGTTAGTGGGCAAATTCCACTCTAATGATTTATTATTTATTTCAACAATTGCTTTTGATTTAATTACAGTAATCTTTACTTTATTAAAATCATTCACTTTTATCTTAGTTAATAAATCCTGACCTCCAAATCTTTCCCAAGTTCCTCCTAGTCTAATATGGGGTGTAATTAAAACAGAAAGTAAATTTTTGTTTTTTTCTTTTTGATAATCAGTATTACTTTTTAAAATTCCAATTGAGATCATAAAATAATCTTCTAAGCTTTGCGCTCTAAATGTGATTCCTAAAAAATTGAAACGATGCGGAATAGGTTTAATTGACTTTGATTCATTATCCCACCAATTTATAAATGATGTTTCTAAATATTCAAAATTAAATTCAAAAGTAGTTATAAAATCTTTCCACCATAAACCTTTAAATACAAACCCCGAACCGGAATTGGTTAATTTAATTGTTTCTCCTGTTAAAATATCCACTTTCCCTTGAAATAATAATTGATTAAGATTTGCAGGAGGAGAATAATTAAAATTCGCAGTTTTACTTAAAGGAAGTATTGAAAAAAATAGATGCCATAAATATTTAATAATCGGTTTAATTGATACGAATATGATCACTAGTAAAGCAATTCCAACTAAACTCCATATTGCTTCCGGAGCTGCAAGTGTAGTATAAAAAATAGGGAAGTTTTTTATTAAATTCGCAATTAACAGTAGACTTACTCCAATTACGGAAAAAAGGGCAATATCTGGAAATATCTTTCTGCCATCAAAGTTTCTTATCCCATTAAATCTTTCAAAATTTTCCATTAAATATTAATGGGCAGCTAAACAGGCAGTTTGAACATTATAGCACTTTATTATATTAACCTGATAAGTTTATGTCGGACAATGGCTGGTATGCGACGCATCCTTGAGGCTAAATTCCCTACCCTAAAATACTCTTGAGGCTAAATCATTTGTTATAGGTTATAAATTTCAGGAATTTAATGCTCCCTCTGGTTGAATATGTGGGAACTTTTTACCAGGAGTATCTAAGAGAGAATTATGCAGTTTCGCAGCTTAACTACAATTAAGGAGTGGAAATGCGGGAATATCTTAGTTGTCCCCTTCCTAACTTCTAGTTCTTACCAAGAACACCTGAGAAGAATATAGACTGTTTACAACAAGAGGTCAAGAAGTAATTAAACCTATGCAAATGGGTTTACGAACGGTTCTTTGTAATTTCCTGTTTTCACATCTTTCGCGCCATTGTCGTATCCCATCCAATATCCTACATATATCAAGGCAGCTATGGCTGCACTTCCGAGTAGTGGGTCTACTAACCTATCTATTTGACCAGTAACTGGTGCTATACCAAACCAAATAAAGAGTATGAATATAAGCACCCAAATTCCGAGGAATTGACCCAATTTTTTTGCAGCATCATTATCAAGAAATTTCATTAATATTAAAATTATCTCTTGTTTCTAGCTTCTTTTCCTACTAAAAACATCTTTTATTCTTTTTTTACTTTAGGAAAAACATATTTATATGTTAGTCTGCCGCCAAAGAAGAATATAGGAAGGAAAATAAAAGTGTCAAAGAGGATTTGGTCTGTTTTGCCAAGCTCATTTGCCTGATTATTGTAAATTGCTGGCCACAAGTCATAGCAATTTTTGGCGTCTTTTTGTGCCTGCTGTGCTTCTTCTAGCGATACATTTTTCTTGATTGTTGCATTTATAGCAACAACATCACATTTAGAGCCTTCATCAAGAGATTTCAACCTTTCGGATTCCGCAAGTTTGTTTCCTTGATACCAACCGAGAACGCATAAAATTGTTATTAAAATAACTGCTGCTCTTGTTAGTTTATATAATCTTTCCGAACTAAATTTTCTCATATTTGATGAGATTATATACTTTTTATTATAAATTATCAGTTTCTATTGAATTTTTCCATTTTTTTTAATCTCATTAATTATTTGTTTTTCCATTAATTGAAGCTCTTTCTGATTTAATTCTCGTAACCCTGTAATTTCTAATTTTTCTGCTATTATTTTAGCTTGGATTCCCCTTAATTGTAATTTGGGTGGAAGTTTATCAAGCGTGAGATGGTGTTGCTCTATGTAATACTTACCTCCCGAATAATCTTTGAAAAATTCGTTAATATTATGAACATTTTTAGTATATTTTTTGTTAGGTAATTTTGTATATAATTTAAAGTCTTTACCAATTCCATTTTTATCTACAATAAAATCTTGTTTATAAATTTTATCTTTATTATCATAAACAAAAAATCCTATAATTTTATCGTTTGGCTTTAAAGGAGATTTTGTAATCAAAACTCCTTGTAATGTTACGAATCTTGGAGGAAAAGAAAACTTGAAAGATTTAATTACATCAAGATTTTTTAGCGACCATTCAATAATGTCTGGAGAAAAGGGCATCATATAAACAATCAATTCGTCCCTAGTCATATTCTACTAGTTTTGTAAGATAACCCTTGTTTCTAGCTTCTTTTCTTACTAAAAACACCTAAGAGGCTATATCTTGAACATCTTTTGCTAAACTTTCTTTCTGTTCTTTTGTTTGGTATGATTCCATATCTTCTAGCACTTTGTCTATTTCCTCATCGCCTATTTTTAATTTGTGCACAATTGCCATGATTTTACCCTCTGTCGTAATATTGAAGACTCTAATCATTTTTCTTAAATAATTAGTTGCTCCATCAATTCTCATTAAAATCACAATTAAAGCATATATCAAGAATGCTTCAAGACTAAAGCTGTAGAACACGACTCCTAATACTATGACAATTATGTAATCACTCCAGTTATTTTTTACTGCTTCCCAAAATGATTTCGCCATATTTTTATTGTAACTTAATAAGTTGTTCCACAGTTATTATATGCGCTTTGTCTTTGTCTCTCACAGTTGTATCTACAGACATCACCTGCGCCGGAAGCCCCACCAAATTCTTGGGTACAGCCCATAAGACAATCTGAATCATTCTGATTTACTCCGGCCTGACAATACATTACTTGTTTATTATGTTGATCAATTGCAACTTGCGGATCTACGGTTGGTGCTACATAAGGCTGATAAGTTGGTAAGGGTGCGTAGGTCGGCAGAGGGGCAAATGTTGGATAAGTATAATTACTATTTCCTGAATTGCTATGTTGAGCATTTTGATCTTGCGTACACTTGTTTTTATCAGCATACACGCTCCATCTATCGCCAACCTGACAGCAAGTAATATTTGGGCATTCGCTTCTTCTAACGCTCACACTTTGCCCTACACAATTTGGATATGTAGAATTACATGTAATAATTGGATCGGAGTCTACTACTGGAGCGATATAAACTTGCGTGGGAACCGGCGTTGAAGTTGGAGTTAGCGTTGGAGTTTCAAGAGGAACACTTGTTGGGATATTATCATTTTTTGTCTGTGCAGAAGAACTGTTAGAACTTAAAATATAAGAAGTTACTGTTTTAAATATGACTAGAACCAATATTAATAATACAAAAATCCCCACCGTCAATAATTGCTTGTCTGCAAAAAGATTTACTGGCTTTGTTGCACTTATTTCTTTCTTAATCTTCTTTGACCTTGGCATAAAATATTTCTTATCTTTTTATACTCCCTATCAACGCTGAAGTCAAAAGATAGAGACCCCACAGGTTTGCCCAAGTAAGGTCTCTGAAATAATTATATAACCGGTGAGGAAAATTTTTCAACTCCAGGGAAGTTTTTGAATCATTTCGCCCACTACATTCACGACTTTTGTAGTAAATTTATCAATATCTGATAGGTCTTTTTCAATTACTTTTGTTACGCCTCTTTCCTCAAGCTGTTTATTGAATCTTGTTACTGCTGAAATTGCTATTACCTTTTCCACTCCCATATGTTCTATATCTAGTATGTGGAAACTTTCATTTATCTTACAATCGCGGTCTAAAATTATTATGTCAAACTTTGCCTTAGGATTGTTATTAATAAGATTTTCTACTTGCTCTGAATCATTAATTACTGTTAGGGAAAACTCAAAAGGTTGTTTATCCTCAAGTGTTGAAAGTTTTTCAAGTAGCTTAGAAAGGACAATATAATTATCTTCTAAGATAAGCATTCTCTTTACGAATATCATACCTTAATTATAGACCTTTATTGGTTAGTAGTCTTAATAAACTAATTGCTTTGGCTTGCGCCTTAGTTTGCTTGGGATTAAGTGCTATTTTAAATAACTGACCCACATCCTCAATTGTCAAATTTTTATATAATTTTTTCACTTTTTTATTGTAAGCTTGCATAAAGATTTTTCTGATCTATTGAACATTTGAACAGTTAGAAATACAGCAAGAACCATTTCCTAAATATTTTCCTCCTTCTGCTTCACAGTTATTTTTTGCATCCATATCTTCTTGCTGTTTTTGTAAAGAATTATTTATATTATCAAGTTGGCCTTGAATGTTACTCGTATCAGTAGTAGGTTGTGCATATTGAGTGTTTTCCTCAGCATTTTTTGTAGATTGCTCAATCTTTTTAAGCGTTGCGGTAGTAATACTTTGTTGTTGAGGAAGAAAAATAACAAAATAGTAAGCAATAGAAAGAGATACAGTAATTAGACATAAACCAAGGATAATTATAACTGCATTTCTCATACCACTAATTTAGCCTTTATAGTTTTTTCTTAGATAGAATAAATGTTTACAGTTGCCGCATTTTATTTCAACTTCATCTTTATCAAAGGGCTTTACTTTTAATTTAGTTTTGCAGGATGGACAAGCGATGACAATTCTATTATCAAAATCTAATAAACTAGACTTGTCATTTATATCAATGTCCCCGGAATCTAAGTAATAACTAGTGCCACAATCTCGGCACTTGAGAAAACTAGATTTCTCAGATCCATAGGGGAAAATTGGTATATAGAATATGCTAAACCATTTTTGTCTTCTGACTTCAACTAAATCTTTGTATTCTTTACACTTCGGACAGCGTTTCCTTGCGACAATACCCCCCTCAACTTCCTTGTCAATATATTTGGTTCCCCAGATTAAGAAAAACATAATAAATACTTTCTTGGCGAAACAAAAAGCTCTCCGCCAGCGAAGCCTTGCGACTCCTACCAACCTTTCGGCTGATAACCTAGATGGTGCTCTGACGAAGAGCTTACTCCCATCTAGGATTTATTAGCCATGCCAATCGCTTGGTTTAGGCTATTGATTGCATTATACACCCAACAAAACCATTAATAAAAACTGAGTTTTCCGCCACTTTGGAAAAGACGAAGTAATAAAAATACAGAAATCAGTTTTCCGACACCGTGAGCCAGAAAAATCGTGCGTAAAAACTTGATTAAACTTGACTATATAAGCTTTTTATAAACCGAATTTCCTGTTATAATTCCGTCAGATTAAAATTGATATGAAAAAAGTAAAATTTAATGATTATCTTACTCCTCAGACAATCCCTGACGACACAAAAGAACTTATTAAGAATTTTCGTGAAGAGAAAATAAGAATGAAGCAAGAGTGGAATGCAGATAGAAGAAATGAAGATCTTATAGAAGCCTTGAAAAGTTCAAAAGCCGATCCCAAAACATTCCATAAAGTATATTTTGATAAAGCTAGTAATACTTTGTTTATGGGAAATGTTCCATTTAAAACCCGGGGATTTCGGTTACAGCTTCTTGTCTTACTTTTTATGAATGAAAAAACGAAAGCAAGAGAATGGCAATTAGATATGCTATTTGATCAGCTAGAAGGGAAAGTGTCAGAATCTCTGGACGAATATCCAAAGTTTTCTACAAAGCTTTATAGTGCTTGTGATGGAATAAATAAAATGGTGTCAAAAAAGACAGGGCTTAAAGCTTTTCTAATCTTCACAAAAAGTACTGCAAGGTTAAACCCCAAATATCTTTAAAAGTTAGCTAACTTTAGATAACACCCTTTTCTATATGATTTGTGCATATGGAAATTAAAAATAAATTTACGACCTACGATATTTTAATCTGTTCTTTCTTATTAACGCACATAGAAATATCTTTAACTGAAATAAAAGAAACTACTCCCAGGCGTTTTATCTTTATTCTTACCAACCCTTCGTTGTGCGAAAAACTCTGTAAAGACTTTCTTAACAACGCAACTGCTCCAGCAAGAGAACTTTTCTCAAACAGAGAAATGCTTATTTCAGAAATAAAAGCCAGAAATGGAGAAAAATATGGAAAATAATTATTCACTTGTTAGTCAACAATCGGAAATGATCCAAAAGATAGAAAGACTAGGCGGAAAATACGATTCTAACTTTGATTTACCAATAGATGATCAATTATTTATTTGTGAATTGCTTGCGGCAGCAGAACAACAAGAAGGAGCTGAAAGAACCAATGGTCATGTTAAATGGAGTGGTAATGGTAGCTATAAACGGAGCGTTAACTTTGAGTTAACAGAAAGTAAACTAAAAGTTATCAATGAATTAAAAACATTTACATACCTTACTCCGCCAATTAAAATTTCTCAACTTTTAGAATCATTTTTTGCTGGCTACGACACAAATGAAGAGCATTGGCTTTATATCTCTCAAAACTTTAACCCCAGAGCAATTAACAGGGTAATTAACTACATTGTTAAAGTTTATTTGAACAAAACAACTTCAATACAAAATCCAGCAGCCTACTTTACTTATTTGATTAAAAAACGCAAAAAACGAAGAAGTATATGAATACCAATGATACCTATAGACGAAAATATGGAAAGTAGTAAAAGTGACAAAAATATAACAAAACAGGTGCGTATAGATGCTGGATTGCACCAATTACTTAAGATTAAGGCAGCAAAGGGTTCTACGACCATTAAAACGCTTCTGGAAGGGTATCTTGCGGACTTGTTAGAAGTTAAAGGGGAAGGTTAGGATTATGACAGTACAAGAAGCTTATAAAGTCTTAGGACAAGAATATAAAGATACACCTGAGAAAGAAGTTGAAAAATGGATAAACTCTGCAAGTGGATTAGCTGAAATATTTATGCAGCAAGTTTTAAAGAAAGGAATTGACATTTATGACAATAAATAGCCATAATGTAGCTGTGATAAAAAAAGCGATAGGATATGTTCGTATATCAACAGAAGATCAATCTCAATTTTCTCTTGAAAACCAAGAGGATTACATCCGCAAGGAAACGGAAAGACAAGAATGCAAACTTATAAAAATATTTTCCGATTCAGGATATTCTGCAAAAACTACAAATAGACCTGGGCTTATTGAGCTTCTAGAATTTTGCCGGAAGAATAAGGATTCTATAGCTAACCTTTTTATCTATAAGTATGATAGGTTATCTCGTGATACATATGATTTCTTAGGTATTAAAAAGAAGTTATCGGAATATGGAATTAGAGTAATTTCTTGTACTGAGCCGACTGATGATACTTTTTCCGGTGAATTCTTGCAAACAATTCTTAGCGCAGCAGCAAAACTTGATAATCAAATGAGAGGACAAAGAGCATTAGACGGAATGAAGAAGCGGTTTGAAGCAGGTTGGTTTGCCGCAGGCAGACCACCTCTTGGATATTTTAATACTGTTGTTGAAGGAAGAAAGATTATTGAAAGAGATCCGAAAACATTTGATTTAGTTAAAAGAGCATGGGAAGAAATGGCAACCGGAACTCATTCACTTTTAACAATTTCAAAACTTTTAAATAGTTGGGGATTATCCGTTCACAAGCAAACCGTTAATCGCATATTCAGAAATAATTTTTATATTGGAATTATTACTAGTAAAAGATGGAACTTAGAAAAAAGAGGATTGCATGATCAAATGATAACTGAAGATACATTTTATCGTGTTCAGTCAATACTTGACGGACGAAGTACAACTGCTAAACCAAGAGAAAGAAACAATCCTACATTTCCATTAAGAGGATTTGTTAAATGCGGAGAATGTTTAGCTCCTTTAACCGGTTCATGGGCAAAAGGTTCAACAAAAAAATATGCTTATTATTACTGCTCCAAAAGAACTCATAAAATAACTAATATTCAAAAAGATGTTCTTGAAGAAAAATTTGTTAATCTTTTGAAAAAGCTTTCCCCGGCTCCCGGAGTTATAAAACTTTTTACCGAACAAGTTAAAACAAAATGGCATCAAAGATATAAAGATTTAGAGAATCAGCAGGACTGGATTAAAAAAGATATAAGTGTTTTGGAGTTAAGAAAACAAACACTTGTTGATAAAAACCTTGACGGACTTATCCCAGATGATTTGTTTAAAGAACAGCTTGAAAGAGTAAATGAATCTCTTATGGTTAAAAAATCAATTTCTAATGATTCAGTTCTTGCTCAAGTTGATATTGATACTTTAACAAACTTTATGAGTGTATTCCTTAAAGACTTATCAAAAGCATGGCTTGATGGTAATTTAGATCAAAGGCAAATATTAATTAGTTTGATAATGCCTAAAGGAGTAGTCTTTAATGAAGGTGCTTATCAAACTATTGAAATAAGTCATTCCTTCCTATTACAGCAAGCTAATCGGAATCCTGTTACCTCAGAAGGAACATACAGTGAGCCGGGTGGGATTCGAACCCACGACCAAGAGCTTAAAAGGCTCCTGCTCTACCGCTGAGCTACCGGCCCCAAATGGGACAAACCTCACGGTTTTTCCCAACGATTTCCCTTTAAGGATAGCAAAATCGGCACTCACG
>DATKGX010000026.1:0-17129 GCA_035510555.1 Patescibacteria group bacterium
ACGTTCAATCGTGGTCGAGTCTATACGCGCCGCGGTGGTGAAATGGTATACACGAGGGCCTTAAGAGCCTTTGCCTTTAATCGGGCGTGAGAGTTCGACTCTCTCCCGCGGCACCGGGGATTAGCTCAGTTGGTAGAGCGCTCGGTTTGGGACCGAGAGGTCGGCAGTTCAAGTCCGCCATCCCCGACATTTTAACTTTTATATAATAATTCCATGCGGGATTAGTTGATCGGTTCAACATTTGCTTTCCAAGCAAAAAAGAGGGGTTCGACTCCCCTATCCCGCTCAAAGAGTTAGTGAATCCAACCGAGGAAAATGTTCACCGATTCATAGAAACCGTAAAGCCCTAAGCCGATAAATGCTATTCCTCCGGCAATCAAAACAATCGGGTGCTTCACGACTTCAACGGTTTTTTTAGGAAAAGCAAATAAGCCGATTGTCAAAAGCATGTGTCCCAATAGAATTCCTAATGAAAACCCGAAAACATTAATCAATGTGAATAAAGGAATATAGCCGGCGAAATCATCAAGTCCCAAGACAAAAGGAATAGCCAGCGAAAAAATTACTAAATTTATAAATGACAGTTTTTTGGTTTTGGTTAAATTCAAATTCG
The DNA here is from genome assembly GCA_035510555.1 of Patescibacteria group bacterium. Taxonomy (GTDB): domain Bacteria; phylum Patescibacteriota; class Microgenomatia; order Levybacterales; family UBA12049; genus DATKGX01. The sequence continues at coordinate 614 of DATKGX010000026.1, forward strand.
GGACAAAGAAGCGAAGGATTGGCCGGAATATTTTATTGACAATGTTCAGTTGATCCTGCAAAAGCGAAACCGGCATTTTTAATTTGATAAAACTCTCCCGCTGTTTTAAAAACTCCTCAAAGCTCTCCTGCGCCATGCGCAAAAGCACCACTGAAGCAATGAAAATCATGATTATCATTAGTGGCGGAATAGCCTTAAAGATGGTCCAAATAATTAAGATTAAAAATGTGCCAAACCCGTTTCCGACCGCAGTTCCGAGTTCAATCGCAATTCTTTTCTTCCAGCCGGGATTTGATTTCATTAGATTGCCGGTAAAAATGGCGAAATCAATGGCGGTTTTTAGATAAATTATGATGCCGAATAACACTTCTCTTCTTCGGAAATCTAAAATAATCGGCTGGCCAAGCTTAAAAGAAGAAAGGATTAGTAGGAGTCCATAAAGTAAAGTAGCCAGTCCTAAGAAAGTTAAAAAGGTTAAAAAAATTGGGAAAGCCTGTTCAATCAATAATTTTTTTAATTTTTTATTCATGAAGATAAATCCTTCACTTTATCCTGCTCAAAGTGAAGGATAAATTCACCAAAGATTATACAACAAAAGCTAAATTTTTGTTTTGGGTGGTTTTTTGCTAAAATACAGGTATGGCCCGGTAGCTCAACGGATAGAGCGAGTGCGTTCTAAGCACCAGGTTGGGGGTTCGATTCCCTCCCGGGTCACCATGGTGGATGTAGCTCAGTGGTAGAGCACCTGGTTGTGGTCCAGGGGGTCGCGGGTTCGAACCCCGTCTTCCACCCATTGTAATTTATTACACATAATCTGCGTTTAAAGAACTGTTTTAAGATGTCGTCCCTAGTTAACGCTCAAGTGATTATCTGTAGGCTTAACTTAGGTTTTTCTGGAAGACTCTAGCTGAATATCGATTATCAAAATAGTTATCTATTTTACCCACTAATCTGGTAAAACCCTTTTTAAAATAAAATTCTCCTGTCCCGATTCTCAAATAACGGGGGCCGCTGGTTAATTCTATTTTTGATTTTCCTTGAGCTCTTGCTACTTTTTCAACCTCTTCCAATAATTGGCTTCCTATTCCCTTCTTTCTTTGGATAGGATCTAAATATAGCAATTTTAATTCTAGAGTAGTTTTGGGATCAGATCCTGAAAAATCAGTCATTCTTGAATCAGGTTTACCAATGAAAGCAAAGCCTAATGCCTGACCCTGCCTATTTTTGGCAATTAGTATCTGGTCTTCTCCATCAGTATCTAAAGTTTCAGTGAGTCTAGCAAAATCAGCTTGGAATTCTCCTTCATCTACATTTCCACTTCCATATGGATTTTGAACAGTTTCTCTAAGTATGTGCCAAATTTCCAGTAAGTCATCTCTTGTGGCAGGAGAGATTACGGTTTTAGCATGTAACTCTTGTTCTATTTGATCTAACACAATTTTATTATAGTCCAATAGAGATTTAACGCCATAGAAAGCATATACAGCTCCTCGTTTTGCCTGTGTTTCAGTCATTATCCTAAGTAGCTCATCTGGGGCACCCACTTGCATTTCTCTCACAATGTCTCCAATAACAGGATTGGTTCTAACAAGTTCATCGTATGCCATATTTATTACATCTAAGTCTGTGCCATCCGATCGACGCATAAAACCTCTCAAAGCAGGTGTGGGGTCAATTGAGCGAGGTATTTGTGGCAATTGAAATCCTTCACTTTGTGCTTGCAGCTCTAATGCGTGCAATACAAATAATACTGTGCCACTTGTTGCATCAGGAGTTGTAGCGGAACCATTGCGAACAGCTTCTTGATAACCCTCTCTGTGCTGAGGGTTCTCATGGGCAAAAGTAGCGCCTAACGACCAAAAATACCGTTCTCCGCCTTGTTGTCTTTCTACTCGAAGAGTTTCCAAGACTTCAGGTTTAATAACGGGCATTCTTGTAATAATTGGTAATGTTCTTGGTCCTTCAGCTGTCATAGCTACTGATTATATCATACTATGAGCTTTCGATAAAGCTCTCCAAATTTTGAGTCTCTGTGTTATAATTTCGATATATGGCAATTGACACAGGTGACTTACCAAAACCACCCGCTCAACCGACAAACGAAGAATCGTTACCCCTAATAGATTTGAGAAGCGGAAATTTTGGCTTTCACTATATACTACAGATGCGGCAATTCCGACTGCGCTAAAACATGGCTTGCTATCGAGATACGAAGAAAGAAAACTTGGTCTTAATGTCCGAACACATGAATCTAGATCCTATCCAGATGCCGTTTATTTTACGACTGAGCTCAATAATCTATACCTAAGCAGAGGAGTTCCGGGAGAGGATGCCTACAAAAGCATGTATGAAGCACAAAGGGAAACTGTTGGAATCGTAATAGATCGTCCGGATTTTGCAAGAACAAAACCGCATGGTCATTTCGCGAAACAAGATAAAGTTGCCCTAAATGAAATAAAAGCTTTGGTTATACTTGATAGACTTGCGGTCGAAAAACCAGCGGGAACTAAAAGAGATACTTATGATGAGTATGATTTTAAAAATCCCTTTCCGGATACAGAAGTTCAAAGACATGTTGATGCTCTTACCGCAATGATGAGAGAAGCAGGTATCATAATCCCTATTTACGGAGTTTCTGGACGAAGATATTCAGCTAGTGTTCAACCAACTATATCAACTTCCGAACAGGCTTCCTAGATAGAACTTGAATCTTCTATTGGGTTGCATATACAATAAGTTTAATGATTTATATTCTCCTCGCTCTTATTGCCTACAGTGCAGTTATCATGTTCGGGAGTTTTGCCGCCAGATTAATTGATAGCGCACTGGCAGCCGCAATAGAAACTGTTATCTCTGCAGTTTTACCAGTCTTAATAGTAATTCCCATGTTGAGTGGGAAAACTATTCAAAACCAAAAACTAGGAATAATTACTGCGGTAATTGCCGGTATTGGAATCGCTTTCTTCACGATTATTCTTAATAAAGCTTACGCTGCAAATAAAGTTGCGATTGTGGCACCAATTGTCTTCGGAGGATCAATATTTATTACTGCTATCCTAAGCTATTTCTTATTTAAGGAAAAGATTAGTTTATTTCAGGGAGTCGGATTGGTTATACTAGGCATTGGACTCATCTTTATTACCTACGCAAGATTTACAGGTAGATAGTTTCCTTACTATCCTACATTGTTGCAAATGCGGCTTTATAAAAATTTAACTCTTGCAGTTGCAGAGTGCTATAGTAGGTGCGGACATCATTCGGTAAGCTACCCATAATAGCTTAGTGAATATTTATTTTTATGTTTGATGCTTGTAATGGTGATCAAAATGAACAAGGTAGGCTTATTCGCGAAGATGTGTTGCCGCCTAAGCCTATGAATTCAATTCGTGAAATACCTTATTCTCAACCAATTAAAAATGTTACACCTCCTTTAGTTGAAGTAGATGCATCCGGAATTGCGCCTTCGATAACAGGAAATTTAATTGATAAAGAAGCCTAGCTATTTTTCGTAGAATTTGCGGCCGGCTATTTTTTTGATTTATTGAATTTGGGGAAGGTGTAAGTGGTCTTCTACTCTTTTAATTCTTTTCTCGTGTGAGTTGTATCCTGTCGTAATTAATTCAGAGAGAACTTCAATAGTTTCTTCTTGAGATTTATCAATTTTTTTACTCAAAAGATTAACTCTCTCATTTACTAGCTCAACTTTTGTTTCTACCGTATTTAGTTGTTGTTTAATGGGTTGAAGCTTTGTATCAATTAATTCACCGATTTTCCCTAATAATTTTGTGTCATCCATATTGTTTATATTACTCTGCTAATTTTCCCTTTTCAAGAGAGTAATTCTATATAGGTTATTTTTCGTAGAATTTGCTATTCAAGCCTCAATTTACTGTAATCCCCTTCTATGTCGGAAACAGAAGAACAACAGATTTTTTTAAAACCCATTGAAACTTTTCATTGCGCTCCGGACGACTCAAGCTACAAAGGCGAAAGAATAGATAGATATTTTCGAGAGGTGATTGATCTAGTAGGATATAACGATAGAGCTAAAGCAGCTTTTTGTAGAATTGTTATTAATACGCTAGGGTTTGAAGATGGACCTAAGCTTGATCCCACAAATAATTTTACCCATATCTTAACGGTTCAGCATAGACAAGTTGCATTCGCTCTAGAAACAAGAGATGAATTTAATTTTATAGATATGGTAATGGTTTGCACAATAACACCGGAGTTATTAGCGCAATTAAGAAGGCTCGAATATCTTAAATAATTTACTTCTCGTAGAATTTACGCCCTGTTAATTTTTTTGGTAAAAATGGCAAAGCCCCTTTTGGCCCGACGTATTTTTCGCCCCACGTATAATCTTTAGCATATCCAATCTGTTTCATTAATTTTGTTGGTGCGTTTCGTAAATGCAGCGGTACTGCTTCATTGGGAAATTCATACACTGCTTCTTTGGCTTTGCCCATCGCATTGGGAACGGCCCGCGATTTTGGAGCGCTTGCTAAATATATAACAACGTAAGCTAAGATTAATTGCGCTTCGGGCATGCCGATTTTGTTAATCGCTTCAAAGGCTTCGTCAGCTTGGATTAACGCTCCTCTGTCGGCCATACCGATATCCTCACAGGCAAAAATTATCATGCGTCTGGCGATAAACTTGGGGTCTTCGCCGTTTTCCAGCATGCGCATTAAGTAATATAAAGCGGCATCAACGTCACTTCCCCGCATAGATTTGATGAAGGCGGAAATAATATTGTAATGCTCGTCGGCTTTTTTATCGTAAAGCCCGGCAGATTTGGTTTGAAAAACTTCTTTAATAATCTCCGGAGTAATTGTTGCTGTTCGATAAGAATTGGCGGCAATTTCCAAAGCATTTAACATAATTCTGGCGTCTCCTCCCGAAAGCCTTATTAATAATTCCTTAGCTTGCTTTTCTATTTTCTTTTTCAATTTCCCCAAGCCCTTATTTCTATCTTTCAGTGCTCTGTCTAAAATTATTTCCAACTGCTCAAAGCTTAAAGCGTTTAGAACCAAAACTTTAGAGCGGGATAAAAGCGCGGAGATTACTTCAAATGAGGGGTTTTCAGTGGTGGCGCCAATCAGGTTCAATGTGCCGTTTTCCACATACGGTAGAAGCGCGTCTTGTTGGGCTTTATTCCAACGGTGAATCTCGTCAATAAATAAAATTGTGCGGATATTCTTCTGTAAGTTTTCTTTTGCCTGGTCAATTATTTTATGTAGATCCGCTTTTCCCGCTTCGACCGCCGACATAGCGTGGAAATCAGCGTTAATTTCGTTAGCGATAATATTGGCCAATGTGGTTTTGCCGCTGCCGGGAGGTCCCCAAAGGATAAGCGAAAATGGAGTTTGGGCTTTAATTATTCTGCGAAGTACTGCTTGTTCTCCGGCCAAATGTTCTTGTCCGACAAATTCGGTAAAGTTTTTTGGTCTTAAATTTGCAGCCAAATTCATGCCATCATTGTAGCACTAATTGGATCTTCTCTGCCTGACTCTTTCTAAGTTGGTTAATAATTTTTTTCGCAGTCTCAAACTTTTCGGCGTGACTTCCAAAAGTTCGTCGTCTTCTAAGAAATCCATAGATTCTTCTAGACTCATTACTACAGCCGGAGTCAAAGCGCCTAGTGAAACATCGGCAGTAGATGCACGCATGTTGGTTTGCTTTTTCTCTTTGGTGACATTTATTTCAATATCGTCCTGTCTGGAATTTTCGCCGATAATCATCCCTTCGTAAACTTGTGTCCCCGGTTCGATGAAGGTAATTCCTCGGCCCTGCGCGTTATTCAAGCCATACTTTAAAGCGCTTCCACCTTCAGAGGCAATTAAAACGCCATTTCTAATCTGTGAGACAGCCGGCGACATTGGTTCATAATCTAAGAAAAGCATATTCACAATCGCGGTGCCTTTGGTATTGGTTAAGAGATCGTTTCTGATGCCAAACAAATTCTTGGACGGAATTTTATATTCAAATTTGGTATTGCCTTTGCCATCTGACAGCATATTGATCATCTCACCTTTTCGTCCTCCCATTTCGGCGGTAATTACTCCCAAAAACTGGTCGGGAACATCAATCATCGCAATTTCAACCGGTTCCATTATTTGACCGTTAACCACTTTGGTAATAACTTGCGGTTTTTCAACTTGAAATTCATAGCCTTCTCGTCTTAAGGTTTCCAGTAAAATTGCCAAATGCAGCTCTCCTCGTCCGGAAACAACCATTTTATCGCCTTCTTTTGTGAGTTTCATGCTGATGTTGATTTCTAATTCTTTGATTAGTCTCTCTAAAATCTGTCGGGAGTTGGTAAATTTTCCTTCCCTTCCGGCAAAAGGTGAAGTATTGGCAGAAATGGCGATTTTGATAGTAGGTTCTTCCAGATAAATTCTAGGGAGTGCCTGTGGATTGGAAATGTCGGCAATAGTATCGCCAATAGTGATGGCCGGAAAACCGGTAATATCTACAATGTCTCCGGCAGGAGCTTGGTCGACTTCAATTTTTTTAAGACCATGGCTTAAGCGAATACTTTCCGCTTTGCCCGGAATAATTTTTTCTTCAGCGTTAATTAGCGCTAAGCTTTGTCCTTTTTGCAAACTCCCTCTACTGATTCTGCCGATGGCGTGTTTACCTTTGTGAACATCGTAATCCAAATTTGAGACCAGCATTTGGAAGCTTCCCTCTTCAACTCTTGGAGCCGGAATAAATTCAATAATTTCATTTAGGATAGGTTCAAGATTTTCACTCGTTATTAATTCTTCAAGCGTTGCAGCGGCTTTTCCCTCACGGCCGATGGCGTAAAAAATGGGAAATTCCAGTTGGTCATGGTGAGTCGCCAGTTCCAAAAACAAATCATTAGTTGCGTTTAAAGTTTTTTGCACATTGGCTAATTGCTTATCGATTTTGTTAATAACGACGACTATCTTAAGTCCCAATTCCAAAGCCTTTTTCAAAACAAATTTGGTTTGTGGCATCGGACCTTCTTGAGCGTCGATTATCAGCAGCGCGCCATCAGCCATGTTTAAAGTTCTTTCGACCTCACCGGAGAAATCCGCGTGTCCGGGAGTATCAATAATGTTTATTTTGTAGCCTTTATAATAAATCGCCGTATTTTTAGCCAAAATGGTAATGCCCCGCTCTCTTTCCAAAGGGTTAGAGTCAAGAATGGTAGTTTGCTGCATTTCCGCTTCATTTTCTCGAAAAGTATGGGATTGTTTCAGCATAAAATCGACCAAGGTGGTTTTGCCGTGGTCTACGTGAGCGATGACCGCCACGTTCCTGATTTTGTCAGATGTAAATTCATCCAGGTTCATAATAAAAAACAGCCTTTTGAGGAGCTGTGCTTCCATTATACCACAGGTTTGAAGTAAACGTGTTTTTCATGTTATAATTTATTAATGCCCGTTAAACGAAAAACAAAAACTAAAAAAATAATAAGAAATAGAAAAATTCACCGGCAACATAGTAATTCATGGTTCAAATTTTTCTTTTTAGGAATATTAATTCTAATTTTCCTCGGCTCATTTTCAATCATTAATAACAAGAAAAGCGCAGTACCATATCAACCGGCGGTGAACATTTCTCTGAGAACAAAAACGTTTTCCGCTCCGCTTCGCTATACTCCGCTTATTACTCCATATCCGACCATCACGGTAACCCCGACGCCAGCGCCACTAACGGGATTTTGTCTGCATGTGCCGATTTTAACTTATCATCATATTCAACCGGAATCAGCGGCTAAAGAGCTTGGCCAAACTTCTCTAACGGTTGATAATGGTGTTTTTGATCAGCAGATGAGCTATCTGGCGAGTAGTGGTTATACGCCGATTTGGGCGAATGAATTGATTAACGCACTTTTGACGCACTCGCAGCTACCCGGAAAACCGGTGATGGTAACAATGGATGACGGATATGCTGATAACGCTATCTACGCTTTGCCGGTTTTGCAAAAGTACGGGATTAAAGCAAATTTAATGCTGGCGTCCGGTTTGGTGGGTGGAAATCCCGATATGCTGACTTGGGATCAAGTGAATCAGCTAAAATCAAGCGGATTGATTTATTTTACCAACCACACTTGGTCGCATTATGCGATTTCCAATGGTCCGCAAAGTAAAATTGATTCGGAAATTGATGTTGCTCAAACAGAAATTCAGGACCATACCGGGCAAACGGTAAATGTTTTTACTTATCCTTACGGAGAATTTAATAATAACGCAATTCAAACTCTACAACGAAAAGGTTATATTGGTGCTTACTCAACCATTCCCGGGCAATATCAGTGCGACAGTTTCATTATGGCTTTGCACCGCACTCGCATCGGCAATTCTTCGCTCGCAGCCTACGGTATTTGACAGCCATTTCCTATTCCACTAGAGTTAAATTATGGATAAGATTTTTTCCGAAAGTCCGGTGGAAGAAAAACCTCAGAGACTGAAAAGATTTTTTCCCATGAAACAAATCATTTTTGTATTAATAATTTTAGTTTTTCTAAACATGATTTACTTAGATATTATTATTCTGCAAAGCGGCAACGTTAAAACAATTGAAAAAATAATTCAAGCACCAATAACGCAACAAATTTCCAAGAATGATGATAGTTTTTGCTCTCAGGCGTGTGTCAGTAAAATTAATGCGGTTATGGCAATTGCCAATAAGCCAACAGTTCAGATGTCTCCATCCCCTACCCCAACTAAGGCGCCGGCGGTTTATCAAGCCAGTTCAGTAACGAAAGAATATTACGTACCCTTTGGTTCGGGTACCGGTAACTCAGCGGATTGGCAAGACGTAGGATTACAGGCTAATGTTGATAGCTCCGCCTACGGGAATATTAAAAATGTTGTTTTCGAAGTCTCTTTACACGTACCAACCGGTAATGAAAATACGGCAGTTAGGCTTTACAACGCTACGGGCAATCATCCAGTTTGGTATTCGGAGTTAGATTTTACGGGTAATACTTCTTCAGTTTCTCTTTCATCCAATAAAATTACCCTTGACGCAGGTAATAATCTTTATAAGGTTCAAATAAAAACCCAGTTACAATATCCTGCGACCATCGATCAATCCCGTCTCCACATAACCAGTAACTAAATTGACCTCGATTGTCTTATTTTGTTCTATTGATTTTCGTATAAAATTCTCATAAACTGGTTCTATGCTGCCCTTAATAATCCTTAAGAAAATCCTCAGAACTTATCTTTTTTGGCTTTTGCTGTAAACTTATGAAAACGATTTTACATATCGATTTTGATTCATTTTTTGCCAGCGTTGAGCAACAGTTCGACATCAAATTGAGAAATAAACCAATCGGCGTGACTGCCCAAAACGGCCGGACTTGTATTATTGCCGCTAGCCGCGAAGCCAAAAGGTTGGGAGTTAAGTCCCCCAGTCGGACATGGGAAGCTCAAAATATCATACCAAGTATGGTGTTTGTCCCCGCCCATTTTGAGAAGTATTGGGAAATCACCCAGAAGTTTTTAGACATTTGTAAAGATTTTTCCCCATACGTAGAATTATTTTCGCTGGACGAAGTTTTTATGGACGTTACTTCAACGGAAGGATTATTTGGCGGTAAATATCAGCTAATTGAAAAAATCAGAGAACGGATTAAAAATGAAATCGGTGAATACATTACCGTTTCGGTGGGCATCTCGCATAACAAATTACTGGCAAAACTGGCTTCGGGAATGAACAAACCAAATGGACTGGTGCAGATAACGCCAAAAAATATCTGGACAGTTTACGCCAAAGTTAAATTAAGTGATTTTTGCGGTATTGGCAGAAGAATCGAAGAAAGGCTCAATAGGCTCCGGATTTATACACCGATGGAATTGCACGATGTTCCATTGGATATTCTAATCCGTGAATTCAAAGACGCTGAGGGGCATTTCTTGTATGAACTTGGTCAAGGGCAAGATGATTCGCCGGTTGTCCCCTACTATTTTGCCTCCGAAACAAAATCAATCAGCCGGAATTATTGTTTGCCGCAAAACCAATATTCACAAAGAGTGGTCATGCAGAATACTTACGAGCTTTGCGAAGAAGTGGTGCTTAAGTTAAGAAAACTCGGTAAAAAAGCCAAGACCGCCGGCATTTATTTGAGCGGCAGTAGAAATGTGCATGGCCGCAAGTCGGTTAAAGAATATTTTGACAGCGGACAGGAAATGTTTGCTCTTTGCCAGCAAATTTTAGAGAAAGACGGATTTTACTTCGGTCAAAGTGACTACGTGAGAAGAATTAGCGTTTGGGTGGGAAATTTACAAGACGCTATAAATTTAGAACAATCTTTATTTGATTTTGACGTAAAGAGTAAAAAAATTGTTCAGACAGTCGATATGCTCAATGAAAAATTTGGCGACCATACCATCCGAAGAGGATTTTTACTCAATGCCGATAAATTAACAACTGTTCCCAATGGTTTTATGGCGGACCGTTACGAAAAACAAAAGCTCGCCGCGGAATTTAACCCGAAATTGACCTAGCCTCTTTGATTATTTGTTCCTTTTTCTCAATCTGAATTCCCAGCAAATCGAGACAATTACTGCTATTCGCAATCTGTTTAATTAGTACGACATGATTATCCAAGAGAATTTGTTTTTGGGATTCGGAGAGCGTTGATAAAAGCGTAATCGGATAAAGCTTATTTCTTTCAATTAAATTCCGCAGACTTTCGTTTTGCGGATAACTCCAGCTCGTAACGCCCATACCAACACAGAGCGCGTAGGCTAGCGCGTCGGGTGTAATTTTAGTATTGGTAAAAAGCCAGGGTCTATCTAATTGGTATTTTTCCTTAAGGTCGTCAAACCTGGCCTTGGTATATAGCGAAACGTGGACGTCGGTATGAATGCCCGGGGTATTATGATATTTTGCCTCGACCATCAGTTTTTCGTTATCTTTTTGGGCGACGACGTCGATTTCGTGACTGACGCATTTACCCATTAAAACTTGGCGGGTTTGGGTTGAATACCCGATTGACTTCAAAATCTCCGTCACGAAATCTTCGAATGGATAACCGGTTGGTCCTAATTCCATCAAAGCTTGCTTTAATTTATATTTTACTACCCCCGGATGAGGCTCGTGTTGTAAAAATTCAGTCACATGCCGATAAACTTCTTGGGAGGGAATATTTTCGTAGAGCTTTGATTGCACGTGTGAGAGAACCTTACTTTGTAATTCTGGTGGAATTCCGGCTCTCGTGATAGAATCTAGGAGTTTTTCTTCGCTGAATGGCTCTTTGTTGCCGTTGGCTTTTAAGATACTAACCATAATTTAATCGTAAATCTTAAGACTATCTTTTGCAAATAAATTATTAATTGGCTTTGAAAAAACTTAAAGCGTTTGCCGCCGCTTTGTCCCAGCTTTGGGTCAAATTATGATCGTTTCCAGGATAAAATAAAAGGCTGGCCGTTTTATTTAAACTAATCAGGTTATCATATAGTTCAATTGAAGTGCGGTATGAAACAGTATTATCTGCGATGCCGTGATTAATTTGAATCGGCGTCTGAATATCTGAAAGATAATTTATTGGCGATACACTTTGCCAAAGCAGAGGATTTGTCTCAGGAGTGCCCATAACTTTAAAAGTGCTTGCGTAATAGTTTGGGTTATTTTTTGTTTCCTGCAGCCACGGAACGTGGGATTTGCTAAACCAATCGACAAGGTTAGTAACCGGTCCCCAGATAACAGCCGCTTTTATTTTAGCTAAAATTTCCGGGTTTTTGCCGGCGATTTCAAGGACCTTAAGCGTAATCTCCCCGCCCATAGAATGTCCGTAAAGGTATATTTCATTCGAGTTGGCTTGAGAAATATTGTTTAGAGATGCGATTAGATTTAAAACATCAACCGGATAAGCAAAACGCATTAGAGCCGTGTCTTCCGTTTCCGATTTTCCGTTTCCCCGATAATCTGGCTTTAAAACCAAATAACCTTTGCCCGAAAAATAATCGGTAATGCTTTTGTACGAATTGATTGTGTCGTAATCTGCCGGCTCGATAAATCCATGATTAATAATTACGACCGGGTATCCTCCGGTCGGCATTTTGGAGGTTGGAATATTCATTAAAGCATATTCTTTAAGCCCATCCGATAAATAGGAGATAACGTAGCTTGAAAAGGTTTTTGAAGAAGAAACTTTTTTCTCAATCGCAATTTGGCTTTGGGCGTACTCCCTGTTCTGTAATGAAGAAATTGACCATGGAAAAAGATTGATTTGTTTGGTAGTAGGTTTTTTCTCCAAATACAGATTTTTTTTCTCAAAAACAATAAAATCCCCCTGTTTAAATACCTCAATATAATTTTTATTGCTTTCCATGTTTTTTGCCATTTCTTGTTGTGCTTTAAGAGACGGTTGTGCGAACTTGTCATTAAGTAAAAACAAAATAACATCTGCTTTGTCAATGCCGATAGGAATGGTGTAGATATTTCTTCTCCTGGAAAGATGCGAGCCAAGGTTATTGGTCGCGGCAATACTATAACGGGGAGGAATATTAGAAAGGAAATTATCGATGACTTGTTTATTTGCGACTTGCTTGACAAACATATCAATGCTCTGATGTTTTGATCCAGGAAGCGGGCCAAAAATAAAAGCAGAAAGCAGAGCCATTCCCAGAAGATAAATAATTATTAGACGGTTATTTATTCTAGGAAAATGCCTCGTAAGGTAGGATACAGCATAAATGGAAGAGATTGTCAGAAATGGTGTTATGGCTGCTGTGTATTGATAATAAATTTCGTGGAGTTGCGCGTTGCTACTTAAAAGATTAATTGCTAAATCAGGAATAGCAAAAATTAGGTAAAACGGAGCCAGTAAGGAAGTTAAGCCAAAAGGCAACAGTAACTCAATCAGGTATTGTACTTTCTGCGGCTGTAATATAATCGAGACAGTTTTTAAAGGAGAAAATAAAATATTTTTGGAAATGTTTGAAGCTGTTCCGCCAAAATCGGAGTAATAAGCTAGGGCAAAATGTTCTCCCCCTCTGGCTATCGGAATAAATTTCCAAATCAAAAGATAGCAAACGAAAGCCGAAGTCAAAAATATGAATAAGCCAAGAATAATCTCTAAAATTTGTTGCTTAGAAAATCTGAATCTGAATTTATTTTCAAAAGTAATCCTAAAGACAATCGCTAACCCAAAAAGCGAGATAATCGCCCAAACCTCCTCTTTAGTTAGTCCAGCCAAAATGGCAAAAATTAGAAAAAATAAATATTTTCTCCGAAGATAGAAATAAAATGCCCCGAGTAAAAGTGTTGTTCCTAAAGCTATGGCGTGAAAGTCATAAAGGTTAGAAAATTGAAGCGCCGGATTAAGAAGATAAATTGCCGAGAAAGTTATAGCCAGATTTTTATTTTTTAAAAGTTCATTGGCAATCAGAAAAACAAAAATTGCACCAAGTCCCAAAACAGCAGTTTGTAAAAGAAGCAGCATTTGCGGATTTGACCAGATTAAGTATAAAGGAGAAATTAAGATTAAAATAAAATCGGCATGAAAAGCCAACCTCGAAATTGTCGCTGTGCCGTTAGGGTCGGTAATCTGGAAAATCCGGCCATGAATTGTATTCCAGACCGCCTGATCCATGTTGCCAAGATCAAACCGCCCGGTGTAAAAATTACTGTATCTTAAAAGACTGGCTATGCTAAAATAGGCAATATAAATTAGTATAAAAACAGCAAGCGCTATTTCATATTTATGCTGTTTGATTAAATTTAAAATAGTCTTCATCGTTTATTTACTTTCGCCGCTATCTCAAAAGCTGAAACTGTCATGACAAATATCAGCTCTGAAATTATCAAAACAATTCTTGAAAAAATGCTTAAGAATCCGGCAGTGGCGACCGAAATAAGATTACTTAGTCCTAATGTAATAATGCCCTCGCGAATGCCTAATCCCATCGGTGTTATAAACGAGAGATAGCCGGCAAGAAGCGCAAAAGTGAAAAACGCCGATAATTCAAGATATAATCTTGGCTCGAAACTAAATACAGAAAGACAGGCGGACAGAGTGGCGGCTCCGAAAATGAAAAAAGCAACGGTTGAGATAATAGTCAGCGTCGCTTTCTGATTTAAGGAATATCCCGGCAAAAAAAGATTAGCCCGAAAATTTCCCAGTCCCCGCTTTTGGAAAAGTAAAGCTACGACGGCCGAATAAAGAATAATTGCCGCTGCCGAGCCCAAAATAATAATTTGCATCTCTTTTAATAATTGCGTTGACTGACCAGTGTTTAATATCAGCGGCAGGCAAAAAAGGGAGATAAGAGTACTGGAAATAATAATTAATTGTATTTCGTCCAAAAGCGCCAATCCAACCAGTTTTTTGTCTGCTCCTACGTCTTCGAATAAAGAGACCCGGCTTAAAAATGACCAAACATTGCCCGGAATATAGCGTTTAAATTCAGAGATTTCCCAGAGGTAGGCAGTCTGCATAAACGGTATCTGATGACCTTTAAACTCAAGGATTTTTTGCCACAGATAGCAGCGCAAAAAATAATAACTGACAAATAAAATTACCGATAAAATTAACAATGGGATATCGACATTGAGTATTCTGGCTTGAATGAAAATAAATTGCGGTAAGAATAGTCTGATTAAAAAAATTATGGCAATGATTGCCAATGGCCAGCCGACAAAGAATTTAAAAAAAGAAATTGTCTTATTCATAACGAAGGGCGTCAATCGGGCTAAGCTTAGAAGCTCTAATTGCCGGAGCCATACCAAAAATTATGCCAACCGCGACCGAAAAACCAAAGGCCAACACAACCGACCATAAAGTGACGGTTGAGACAAGCAAAATGGCGATAACAACCGAAACCAACATTCCTAAGGCTATTCCAACGACGCCTCCGGTAACCGACAGCATGACCGCTTCAAATAAGAACTGTTTTAAGATGTCGTATCTTTTGGCACCTAAGGCTTTTCTAAGTCCAATTTCTTTTGTCCGCTCCGTTACTGACACAAGCATAATATTGGCAACTCCAATTCCGCCGACCAAAAGCGAAATTCCGGCAATGCCTCCCAAAGCCAGCGAAAGCGCATTGGTGATGCTGGAAATGGTAGTTAATAGTGAGTCGGCTGTTTCAATTGAATAGTCGTCGGAAGTTAATGTTTTTGATAAAGTTTGATTTATTTGTTTAATAACGAGCGGTAAAAGTTCAGGCGTATTGGCGGCAACGTCAATTCTTGAGACAGTAGTTATTCCATATTGGCTACCGGCGGCTTCTGCCGAAATAAAGGCTGCATTGTCCTCGTCGATTCCCGCAACGGAGCCAAGTTTGCCATAAACCCCAACTATCGTATAAAGTTTAGTACCTAAGAATATTCTTTTCCCCAAAGGATTGGAGTTGCTAAAAAATTTATTCTTGACGGTTTGCCCAATTACCGCAACGTTTGCTCCCGATGATTCCTGTCCGGCGGTGAAGAAATGTCCCTGTGTAACTTTAAGTACCTGAACGACTTCGGGATACTGGGAGGAGACACCAAGTACAAATGCACCTTTGTCTTTAACATTCTTATACTTGAATGTTTCCACTTGTCTAATTTCGGGAGTGACTTTTCCCGTAGAGACCAACCTTCTCTGCATATCCTGGCTATTTTTAATGGTAAGTTTATTTGAAAGGATAGCTCCTAATCCTCCGGAGCTTCCCGGCATAACAAAAATAACGTTTGAACCCAGAGAGGAAATTTCGTTAGTGATATAAGTTTGTAAACCCGAGCCAATTGAGACTAAGACAATAATCGCAAATACACCGATGGTAATACCAAGAGTGGTTAAAAAACTTCTTAATTTATTTCCCCAGATGGCTTTTAAAGATAAGGTCAAAAGTTCTTGAATATTCATTTTGTCACCAGCATGCCGTCCTCAAGATGCAAGATTTTCTTGGCCTGCGCCGCAATATCATGTTCATGTGTTATCAAAACAATGGTTTTACCCTCTTTATTCAATTGTTTCAAGGTGTTCATGACGTCTTTTCCCGAGTGGGTATCAAGATTGCCGGTTGGTTCATCGGCCAAGATTAATTCCGGGTCGTTCATTAAGGCTCTGGCAATCGCCACCCTTTGTTGTTGCCCACCGGACATTTGGTTAGGTCTTTTATTCAAATGGTCTTCTAGCCCTAATTCAGTCAACAGTTCAACGGCTTTTTCCATTCGCTCTTTAGGACTGGTGCCGGCGTAGATAGCGGGTAAAATAACATTTTCGACGGCCGAAGATTTTGGCAATAAATTAAATGATTGGAAAACAAATCCGATTTCCTTGTTTCGTTGGAACGCCTGCTCGTCTTCACCGAGTTTGGAGACATCAGTGCCGTTTAAAAAATAAGTTCCGGAGGTTGGCGTATCTAAAAGTCCAACAACATGCATCAGCGTTGACTTTCCGCTGCCCGACCTGCCTGTAATAGCCAAAAATTCACCTTTTTTAACGACTAAGTCAATGTCTTTTAAAGCCGTTGTCCCTACGTCAACGCCTGTATAAACCTTGGTAATGTCTACCATTTTTATGATATCGTCTGTTGTTTTC